>CALFXN010000191.1 GCA_937957815.1 uncultured Synergistales bacterium | reverse complement strand
GAGGCCGGTGACGATGCTCCCTCCGCGGTGGTAGGTCACTCCCGCCATCGTCGCGATCACCGCGAGAACCACGACCGCCATCGCAATCAGCTTGTTCCGGATCGTCATTTCGTCTCTTCTCCTCCTCAACGTTCTCAAGCCTTCCGGTCGAATACTCCCCGCCCGAGTGAAATTTCGCATTATTATTTTTTTATAATGTTGACGAAGGATCCCATGAAAATACTATATCAAAGTTCAAAAAAACTCAATCTGGATGTCAAGAGACGACGCGGATATCCGCGGCCGCTTCCCGCGAACGGACACGCGCGAATACGACGAGGCGCCTCCGTATCCGGGAGGCGCCTCGTCGTATTCGCGCAATATATGCGGCGTTCGGGGATTATTTCGTGCTTTTTTCGAGCGCGGCCTTCTCCTCGAAGGTGAAGATCCGGTCGAGGTCGAGGACGATGATCAGGCGGTTGGCGACCTTCGCGACGCCGCGGATGAAATCGGACGAAACGCCGCTCGCGACGATCGGAGGGGTCGGTTCGATCGACTCGTCCGGGATCCTGAGGATTTCCGAAACTCCGTCGACGAGGATTCCGATGTTCTGGTTTCCCATGTTCACGACGATGATCCGTCTCTGGGACTCGTCTCCGGCCATCACGTTCTCGACGCGGAACCGCTTGCAGAGATCGACGATAGGGACGATCTGACCGCGCAGGTTCACGATACCCTCGACGAAATCGAGCGACTGCGGAATCGCAGTGATATTCTGCAGACGAACGATCTCCCGGACCCGCGAGATGTCGATGCCGAACTCCTCGTTGCCGAGGCCGAAAACCACCAGTTGTTGTTCTGCCATACCCGATCCCTCCCTGCTATATGATCACTGTCAGCCTGAAATTTAATGTTTTGTACGATATTGCGTGGATAACTGCCGAATTGATTCTATTGTACCAGAACTTCCCGGTCGCACCGAATTCCGGCGAAAGGGCATCCGTTTCGCGAATCCGAAGAACTGCGGGCCCCATGTTCAGGAAAGAGAGAAATTCCGCTATTTCTTCGGCACGAGCCCCGTCTGCGGGACATCGTCGAGCGTGAACCGCGCGACGAGCCTC
>CALFXN010000190.1 GCA_937957815.1 uncultured Synergistales bacterium | reverse complement strand
CGGCGTGATGACCGGCATTTCGCGGAAGTCCCGTCCTTCGGAGAAGGCCTCGAAGCCCCTGAACTGGGTGACGTGGAACCGGGAGCTTTTCACCTGTCCCTGTTCGTCGAGCTGCACGGTGATCTTGCCGTGTCCCTCGATCCGGGTGATCGGATTGATGACGATTGTGTTCTTGTCCTGTGCCATGGGTGCGCTCCTCCTCTTTAGTCGTAGCGCATCTTGTCGGAAGGAACCTTCGGGATTCTGCCCTGAAGGATCTCCTGGAAGACGTACAGTATGGTATCCGCGTCCGGGGGGCATCCGGGCACGTAGACGTCCACCCGGACCTCGCGGTCCACGGGGATCGCGTGCTTCAGGAGCGCCGGGACGTCTCCGCCCGGAATGACGCCCTCGGGGTTCACCGTGGAGATCGTATCGACGTACCCCTTCTTCAGGACATCACCCACGCTTCTGAAGTTCCTCATGCAGTTGATGCCGCCGAACACTGCGCAGTCGCCCCACGCGATGAGGATCCTGCACTTCGAACGGAGTTCCCGGGCGATGTGAGCCTCCTCTTCGTTGCCGAGAGCGCCTTCGATGACGCCGACGTCGACGTCCGGAATCTCCTTGATATCCGTTATCGGCGTCGACGTGAGATCGACCTTGCCGATCAGGTCGACGATACGTTCGTCGATATCGAGAAACGACATGTGGCACCCGGCGCAGGCTTCGAGCCAGACGGATGCGAGTTTTGGCTTGGCCACGGGCTACACCTCCCTGGCGCCGGCCGTGGAGGGCGCGGATACCGCAGCGATTCGCGCCTGCTCCGGAGGCAGCGTCGATTTGAATACATTTTCGCAGGGGACCGCCGAATTGCCCGTTTCGAACGGAACACCCGCGCCGGCGGCAATATCGTGAAGAATGACGGACAGACCGCGAAGCTCCGCTTTCGGAGAAACGATGAGGTTCATTCTCCTCCGTTCCCCCTCGAGCGTGCAGTAGTGTCCGCTGCGCTCGTACCACGCAGGCGCCGGCAACAGGATATCCGCCATGTTGACGAGCGGGTGAACCATGTAGGGCGTATGCGCGACGACGAACCGGGCGCGGGACATCGCCTCGAGCACCGGTTTCGCGTCCGGGACCATGCCGGTCGAGAAGACATACATGAAATCGAGATTCGCGTCCTCCACCCACGGAGTGTCGGCGAGGATCGTATTCACGGTTCCGAGGCCGTTTCCGGTCGTAACCATCGGGACGACGCCGAGGCCGTCCCCGAAGAACGCCTTCGCCGCTATTGCGACGTTGACGGCCGCCGTCACCAGTTCCGGGTGGAAGCGCGCCACTGCGCTGCCGATAACGACGACGGGCTTCTTCGCGTTCCGGAGGTGAGACGCGATCGCGTCGAGAACCGCCATCCCGGCGCATTCGATCGGTTCTCTCCTTTCGAGCGCTCCGGTCAGCGTTGCGAGTGTCGTTCCCATATCCTCGACCGGCACCCGGAGATCCGCGTCGGAGATGTTCGGGTATGGATCGCAGCAGTGCGATACGTTCAGCAGCTTTGCGCCGTTCCGGATGGTCGCGACGCGGATGTAGCTCGACGTCACGGGGGCCTCGTCCTGCGGATTCGCGCCGAGAAGGAGGATCGCATCCGCCTGGAGAATATCGTGAGCGCCCGTAAACGGCCGCAGCCCCTGCTTCGTGAACGGCTCGAACCCTCTGACGAATCCGCGGAGCGCGTCGCCCGCGAAGCAGTCGACCTTGTCGAAACGCAGACTTCCCTTGAAGAAATCCGCAAAGATGGACAATTCCTCGTCCGTGCAGAGCTCGGAGACGACCGCTCCGGCACGGCCAGTCGGTGCGGCGGCGCGGATCCTGTCGGCGGCGAGCGTCAGCGCTTCGTCCCACGTCGCCTCGCGGAACGTCGATCCCTGACGGATCATCGGTTTGGTCACGCGTTCGCGCTCGGTCGATTCCGGCAACCCCCATCTTCCCTTGCGGCAGAGCTGTCCGCCGTCGGGGCAGTCGACGCAGACGCCCTCGACGCGGGCGACGCTGCCGGTCCGGACGAAGGCCCGGATGCGGCAGCCCATCGCGCACAGCGGGCAGATGCTTTCGACCTGGTCGTCGCAGTCGTGCCGGCGACCACGGTAGGCGAACTCCCGAAGCGTGATGGTCCCCGTCGGACAGACCTGCGCGCACGCACCGCACGTGACGCACGTATCGCTCTTTCCGAGCGGCAGCCCGATATCGGCGACGACGCGCGACGCCCAGCCCCGCTTGTCGAGATCGAGGGTGTGCGCCCCGACCTTTTCGGCACACACCCGGATGCAGCGGAGACAGAGAACGCAGCGGTTGTGGTCGACCTGAATCGCCCCGTCGCTCGTATCGTTGTTGAAGTCCGCATACAGGAACGGGTACCGCACGGCATCCATTCCGTGTTCGATGGCGAGGCGCTGGAGTTCGCAGTCTCCGCTCTGGGAACAGAACATGCAGAAGTGATTCCGTCCGGCGAAGAGCAGTTCGAGAATCTGTTTCCGGTAGGCCCGGAGCTTTTCCGTCTTCGTATGGACCTTCATCCCGTCCGAGGCGGGGGTCGTACAGGATGTCATGAGCTTCGGGTTCCCCTCGACCTCGACGACGCACATCCGGCACGATCCCATCGGGGAAAGCCCCTCGAGGAAGCACATCGTGGGGATGTACACGTCATTCTTCCGGGCGACCTCGAGGATCGTGTCGCCGCGGCTCCCCTTGCACACGATGTCGTCAATATTCAGGGTTATGTCACTCATCCGTCGATTCCTCCATCTGGCCGCGCTAGTTCTTCCCGATAGCGCCGAACGGGCACTTCTGGAAGCACGTCCCGCACCGGATGCACTTTTCCTGGTCGATGCGGTAGGGTTCCTGCCGGGAACCAGAAATGCAGCTGACCGGGCAGTTCTTGGCGCACAGGCCGCAGCGCTTGCACGTTTCGGGGTCGATCTCGTACCGCAGGAGCGCCGTACAGGCGTGCGAAGGACATCGTTTGTCCCTGATATGCGCCTCGTACTCGTCCCTGAAGTAGCGCAGCGTCGTGATGACCGGGTTCGGAGCCGTCTGGCCGAGTCCGCAGAGCGACATCTCCCTGACCATTTCGGCGAGCTGCTCGAGCGTCGAAATATCCTCCATGGTTCCCCGGCCCGACGTGATCTTTTCGAGAAGGAGCAGCATGTGTTTCGTCCCCTCGCGGCACGGGACGCACTTTCCGCACGACTCGCGCTGCGTGAACTCGAGGAAGAACTTGGCGACGTCGACCATGCAGTTGTCCTCGTCCATGACGACCATACCGCCCGACCCCATGATCGCGCCCGCGCCGGTCAGCGACTCGTAGCTCACGGGAAGGTCGAGATGCTCTTCGGTGAGGCATCCGCCCGACGGACCTCCGATCTGGACGGCCTTGAACTTCCTGTCGTTCAGGATGCCTCCCCCGATGTCGAAGATGATCTCCCGGAGCGTGATCCCCATCGGGACTTCGACGAGCCCCGTATGCTTCACCTTCCCCGTCAGGGCGAAAACCTTGGTTCCCTTGGACTTCTCCGTCCCCATCGACGCGTACCACGCGCCGCCGTTGACGATGATCTGCGCCACATTCGCCCACGTCTCGACGTTGTTGATGTTGGTCGGCTTTCCCCAGAGGCCGTGGACGGCCGGGAACGGCGGCCGGGGCATCGGCATTCCTCGCCGTCCCTCGATCGAGCCCATGAGCGCCGTCTCTTCGCCGCAGACGAACGCTCCGGCGCCTTCCTTGATGTGCAGCGTGAAGTTGAATCCCGTTCCGAGGACATCCGTTCCCATCAGGCCGAACTCCTCGGCCTGGGCGATGGCGGTCTTCAGCCGTTCGATCGCGAGCGGGTACTCCGCACGGCAGTAGACGTACCCCTCGTCGGCTCCGATGGCGTACGCGCCGATCATCATCCCCTCGATGATCGCGTGCGGATCGCCCTCGATGAGGGAGCGGTCCATGAACGCTCCCGGGTCGCCTTCGTCGGCGTTGCAGATCACGTATTTCTTGGGTCCGGGCGACTTCGCGGCGAAGCTCCACTTCAGGCCCGTGGGAAAGCCGCCGCCGCCCCGGCCGCGGAGGCCGGAAGCCTTGACCTCGTCGATCACCTGCGCGGATGTCATCGACGTCAGCGCCTTTCCGAGCCCCTCGTATCCCCCGCGGGCGATGTACTCCTCGATGTTGTCCGGATTGATGTAGCCGCAATTCTTCAGCGCGATGCGGTGCTGCTTGCCGTAGAACGGGATATCCTTGTAGAATGGCACCCTCGAGGCGTCTTCGGGGACCGAGTAGAGCAACCTCTGGACGGGACGGCCCTTGACGATGTGTTCCCCCACGAGTTCGGGGACGTCGGATGCCTGCACCCGACAGTAGAACGTCCCCTCGGGGTAGACGACAACGATGGGCCCCATTTCGCACATTCCGTGGCATCCGGTCTGGACGACGAGGATTTCCTTGTCCAGGTTGCGTTTCGCGATTTCGTCGCGGAGAACCTTCTGGACGTCCTGAGATCCGCTGGACGAGCACCCGGTGCCGCCGCACACGAGAATGTGGGAACGGAAGATAGGCATGGTCTCCCCCCCCCTCAGTCGGCCCGTCCGATAACGAGCCGTTCGACGATGTGGCCGTTCACGATGTGTTCCGCCACGATGGCCGCCATGTCCTCCGGCGTCACGAGACCGTAGGTGATGCGCCCCATCCCGGGGGCGATGACGTCGACGAGCGGTTCCTGCTGACACATTCCGATGCAGCCCGTCGTCGTCACAGAGACGTCGTGGATGTTCCGTTTCTCGAGTTCCTGAAGCGCCGCCGTCATGACCTCGCGCGCTCCCGCGGCGATGCCGCAGGTTCCCATTCCGACGACGATGCTCGCGCGTCCCTTGCTCCTCGCCGAGGTGAGGTCCGTGGAAGCTTCGCGGATGCGGCGCAGGTCGTCGAGGGTCCTGATTTTGTTCGTCATGCTCCGATTCCTCCCCTTCGCTCCGGACGGATCGTCCTACCGGAACGTGTCGAGGATACCCTGGACCTTCCCCGGAACGAGGCGACCGAAGGTCTGGCTATCCACCATCATGACGGGAGCGAGGCCACAGGCTCCCAGACAGGCTACCGGCTCGATCGTGAACCGGAGGTCATCCGTCGTTTCGTTTTCCTGGATGCCCGTGATTTCCTTCACTTTTTCAAGTACAGCGAGACTTCCGCGAACGTGACACGCCGTCCCCCGGCACACCCGGACCACGTGACGACCTCTGGGCTTCAGGTGGAACTGGGCGTAGAACGTGGCAACCCCGTAGATCTCTGATTTCGGAATCTTCAATTCCTTCGAGATCGTCTCCATCGCCTCCGTCGAAATGTACCCCAGTTCCTTCTGGACTTCCTGGAGAATGGGAATGAGTCCTCCCTTTTTCTCCTTCCAGGGGGCTACGATCTTTCTGGTCTTTTCGACCATCTCCTGGGCGCTGAACGACATACTCCCCCTCCTTTGTCCCAACCTCCCGTCGAAAGACGGGCAGTGTGATGTGGCTGTTCGCCCCATGCAACGAATGCGGACACGGACTCCGTCCGGAAAAGCGCTTCCGATTCCCTCCCTCTTACGTAGCACGTATATAATTTTTAGTAACACAAATTTTGAAGCAATATTGTTTATCTCATGTTTTCACGTATTTCGTGAAAAATCAAGTCTGCCGGGGGAAGCGGCATCAAGATTCAGCGTCTTTATCCGCCGTATCGGCGCACCGAGGGATTCTCCTTCCGTTTTTCTGTCGAAAGACACCGGAATGCGCCGCATAAAAGAGGATCCCCCGCCGGGCGCAGGGACCACAGCGGGGGATCCGTATTCCAGGGGCGGACGTATCGGGCGCGCATCCGGGTTTCAGCTTTTCACCCTCCCGCGGAGTTCCGCGAAGACGGCCGCATACCTCGGCGTCGGGACGCCCGCGTCCTTTCCCATTTCGACGATCGAGCCGACGAGTTCCATGAGTTCGGTGCGCTTTCCCCTCTCCGCGTCGAGCTGCATCGATGTCTTCGTCTCGGGAGGAAAACCTTCGAACTTCCCGAGCGACTTCGAGACGACATCGGGCGGCCACGTCACGCCGAGCGCCTTTCCGACGAGCCTGGCCTCCTCCATGAGATCCTTCAGGAGCGCCATTTTCGGAGCGTCCTTCTGGAGTTCCCCGAAGGTTTTCGCCGACAGCGTCGTAACGGCGGCGAGAGGCGACAGGAAGATGAATTTCGACCAGACCTCGGCGCGGATATCCGCCGACAGAGTCGCGGCGATCCCGGCCTCCTTCAGGAGTGCGGCGAGCGGCTCGAAGGGATCCGTCGGCCCCGTTTCGGGACCGAAGACGAGCGTGCGGCTGCCGCCGATCTGCCGGACCACTCCGGGAGATTCGATGAACGACGAAATATAGACGAGGCCGTTGAGAACGACGGATCCGGGGATGATGTTCCGGATGGCGCGCGCGTTGTTGACGCCGTTCGCGAGCGGCAGGACGACCGTCGACGGCGAGATCGCCGGACGGACCTCGCGGATTGCGACGTCGAGATCGTACGTCTTGACGCAGACGAGAAGAAGGTCGCACGGGGTGAGATTCTCGCCCCGGTCCGTCGCGAATGACGGACACGCCGTGAAGGTCCCGTCCACCGCACGCACTTCGAGCCCCTCATTCCGGATGGCGTCGAGATGGGCTCCGCGACAGAAAAACGTCACCCGGTGCGCGCTCCCACCGCCGAAGGCTGCCGCGAGCCTGCCTCCGTAGTATCCGCCGATGCCTCCGAGTCCCGCGATCACGATATCCATGCCGTCTCCTCCTCTGTTCCGATGCGGCCCCGGAGTCCGGGATCCGTTGCTCTCATTATACGACGATCCGTCCGTCCTCCATGGAAACAACGCGGTCCGCGACGGATGCGTATTCTCTGTCGTGCGTCACCATGACGACCGAGAGCCCGTCGTCGGTGAACCCGCGGATGAGTTCCATGATTTCACGTCCGGTCCCCTTGTCGAGGCTCCCGGTCGGTTCGTCGGCGAAGAGGATCTTCGCCGACGTGACGAGCGCCCGCGCGATCGCGACGCGCTGCTGCTCGCCCCCGGAGAGCTGTCCGGGAAGCCGGTGTTCCTTTCCCTTCAGACCGACACGCGAGAGACAGCGCATCGCGTGGTCGGTCCGGTCCCGGCTCACGGGAATCATGGAGTCCATGAACGGAAGCGCGACGTTCTCGATGGCCGTGAGGTACGGCAGGAGATAATGGAACTGGAAGACCATCGCGATCTCGTTCTTCCTGAGCGCATCGAGCTCGCGGGCATCCATCGAGGCCGCATCCCGGCCGTCGTAGCGGATCGTTCCCGAGTCTGGGCGCATCAGCGTCGAGAGGACGTTGAGAAGCGTCGTCTTTCCCGACCCGGAGCGTCCCGCGATGGAGACGAACTCCCCGTCCCGCACGGAGAGCGAGACGTCGCGGAGGGCATGGATCTCACTTCCGTTCGAACGGAATGTCTTGCCGATTCCGAATGCTTCGATCATGTTCCGTCCCTCCTAGATGCTCACGAGAGCTTCCGACGGCTCGATCCTCGACGCCTTCCAGGCGGGAAGGAGCGACGAGGCCGTCGAAACGAGGCCGAAGACGCCGCACGCGATCGCAAGATGCGCCGGTTCGAAGGTCAGCGACGCGTCCTCGAGCATCCTGAGCGCACCGAGGATCTTCTCCGAGGCGACGAATCCGATCGTATAGCCGATGCCTCCTGCGGCGACGCCGAGAAGAAAACCCTCGAAGCAGACGATCTGGAAAACGCGGCCCTTCGAGAAGCCCATCGAGCGCAGCAGGCCGATCTCCCGCTTCCTGTCGTTGACCTGGGACATCATCGAGAGTCCGACCATCGCGCAGGCGATGAAGAGGATGATGAGGCTCACCGCGAGGATGAGGTTCGACACGAAGTCGAGCGAGTACATCCGCTGCTCGACGACGTTCATCATCGCCGTGATCTCGGCGTCGGGAACGGCCGCGCGCATCTGGTCGACGATGTCGCCGATCGGACACCCGGCGCAGATCGCGGCGACTTCGAGGAAGTTCAGCTTCCCCCGGCGTCCGGCGTTCTCCTGGACGAGCGCGAGATTTCCGAAGACGACGCCGTCGTCGTCGCTTCCCGTCGGTTCGAGGACGCCGCTCACGAGCATCTCGCGCCCGAAGAGCCCGACGCGGTCTCCGGGCTTCAGCCCGAGGCGGGCGGCGACCGCGTGTCCCGCGAGAAGTTCCTCCTCGGTCTCAGGGTAGCGGCCTTGCGGCATCCAGTAGTTCTTGATGAGCTTTTCCCTGTCCCAGAGGACGCCGACGACGCCGACGTTCGAGTCCGCTCCCGATGCGGACGCCTTCCCGGGAACGGTCATCGCGGCGACTGTCACGAGCTTCGGCGAGACCGCGCGGACGTTGCCCCGGTTCGGGATCGCGTCGATGCCCGCGAGAACGGCACGTTCGTCGAGAAACCGGACGTCGGTCGTGACGTTTCCGGCGTTCATTCCTCCGTAGCTCAGGCGGATCTGCTCGATCTTCGGGAAGACGAGGATGTTCGGGCCGAACGCCCAGAGCTTCTGTTCGAGGCTGTGACGCGCCACCCGGGAAAATGAGACGAGCGAAACGATCGACACCACGCCGAGCGTGAAGACCAGGAGCAGCAGAAGCGTCTTCGCTGGTTTCCGCCTGATGTTCCGGAACGGAATCGTGAGGATGTTCATCGCCTGTTCCCTAGAAAAACCGTGCGCCGGCCGCGAGGTCGTCCGCCCTGACGATGACGCTTTCGCCATCGAGTGCCATCGCGAGCGGAGCCGGATTGCAGCCGCCCTTTTCGAAACCGATCCGCGCGACCGGGAAGCGCATGCCGCACTGATTGCAGATCATGAGAGCGTTCTTCCCCTCGGAGTATCCCTTTTTCGCGTGAAAACACACATCGCACGCGTCGAACGCCGCACGGACGTTCCCTTCCATGTCCCTGACAAGAAAGAACGCGATATCCTTTCCGCCGATATCCGCTTTGTAAAAATGAGCCCTGCCTCTTTCGAGATCCGCCGCTGAGACACGAACCGTCCCTTCCGTCACGGCCACGGACGAATACTTTCCCCAGAAGGCCCGCGACGGGGCCGCCGTCATCACCGCGATAATCACCGCACACGAAGCAACGAGACACAACTTTTTCAACACAGCTCTCTCCCATCCTTTCGCGATAC
>CALFXN010000189.1 GCA_937957815.1 uncultured Synergistales bacterium | reverse complement strand
CCCTCCGCACGGAAGGAACGATCCCGTCCGCGATGACAGGGGACGCATTCCGCGTCGAACAGATCCTCGACAACCTCGTCGATAACGCGATCCGCTTCACCGACGTCGGTTCGGTCTCCGTCACGCTCTCCGTCTCCCCGCGCGAGGGAGACGACCGTACGGTGGATGTCTCGTTCGTTGTCGTCGATACGGGAATCGGCATTCCGCCCGAGGACCTGCCGCACATATTCGACCCCTACGTCCGGTCGACGCCGCCCGGAGGACGCGGCGGCATCGGGCTCGGTCTCCCGGTCTCGCGGCGGATCGCGAAGCTCCTCGGCGGGGACGTCTCGGCGCAGAGCGACGATTCGGGGTCGACGTTCCGCGTCGATTTCCCGCTGAAAATCGCGGACGTTCCCTGCGCCGCCGGCGAAGAAAACCGTTCTCCGGAGGCCGACGGTGCGATCGGAGGGGAGACGCTCCGCGTCCTTCTCGCCGAGGACGAACCGATGAACCGCGAAGTGGCGCTCGGGATGCTCCGCAATACGTCATGGACCATCGACATCGCCGAGAACGGCGAGGAAGCCGTGCGGAGCTTCGAGTCGGGCGACTACGACCTCATCCTCATGGATGTCAAGATGCCCGTCTTCGACGGGCTCGAGGCGACGCGCCGGATCCGCGCGATCGAAAACGAACGGGCATCCTCGAAACGAACCCCGATCGTCGCGATGACCGCCTACGCCATGACGGGAGACCGGGAGCGCTGTCTCGCGGCAGGCATGGACGACTATATCTCGAAACCCGTGAGGCGGGACGAAATCCTTCGCGTCGCCGCACGAGCCTTCTCCGGCGGCGGATCGGCGGAGCCGAACCAGTGGAGTGACTCCGGATTGTCTTCCATTGCCCGTCTCGCGGGAAACGATCCCACGCTCATGACGCCCATCCTTCGCGCTTTCATCGAAGTGGCGCCGACGCACATCGCCGCCCTCCGGAAAAGCGTGGAAAGCGGCGACGCGGCGGGAACGGAGGAGGCGGCGCATCGTCTCAAGGGGCAGTCGTCTTATTTCGACGACAGGACCGCGTCCGAAATCGCGGCCCGACTCGAAGCGGACGCCCGCGAAGGGAGAATGGAGAACGCTCTCTCCGATTCCCGCGTCCTCGAAGCCGCCATGCGATCGCTGCTCGTCCTCGCGCGCGGATTTCTCGAGAGGAGTGAAGCCTGATCCCCTATCGCGTCCTGATCGTCGACGACGATCTGATGGTCTGCCGCATCAACCTGCGGTACCTTTCGACCGTGGAAGATTTCGTCTCCGCCGGAACGGCCGACGGAGCCGAGGCGATGTTGCGCCGGCTCGGCAGCGGCGATATCGATCTGATGCTCCTCGATATCTATATGCCCGGAATGAACGGCCTCGAGGCTCTCCGCGAGGTCCGGATGCGGGGAAACACCGTTGACGTCGTCCTCGTGTCCGCGGCCGACGAATGCCGGTACCTCAAGGAAGCCATCGGTCTCGGCACGCTCGACTATCTCATCAAGCCCTTCAGCTACGACCGATTCCGTTCGATGCTGGGGGCCTACGTGATCTATCGCCGGACGCTCGACACGCTTTCGGCCGAAGGACGCCTCTCCCAGGAGGCTGTCGACGGCGTTTTTTCGTTCCGGACCCTCCGCGACACCGGACAGACGCTCGACGAGCTTCCGAAGGGCTTTCAGGAGGGAACCCTCGAGAAAATCCTCGACACGCTCCGTTCCCTCGGCGCCCCCGTCACATGCGAGGAAACCGCAGCTGCCTCCGGAATCGCGCCCGCCACCGTGCGTCGCTATCTCGGACATCTCGTCGGGAAAAACCGGGCCTCCATCGACCTCGAATACCGTTCGACGGGACGACCCGTCAACCGCTACCGCCTCCGGTGATACCCCGCGGATGGAACGACCGTAACGGTTAATGGAAAAAAATCCCGCGGCGGTGAACAAAAATAGCGCCATAATTCCCTCAAACCTTGCAAATGTCCGGCGAAACGCTCACAATTTGACGCGTACAGACGGCATATATTCCGGAGAAGAGGGAGGAAGAACCATGAAAAACCTCAGGATCGGCATGAAGCTCGCCGTTGGTTTCGGGATTCTGATCATCCTGTTCGCGGCGGTCGGGTACGTCAGCGGCGCACGGCTCGCCGGCGTCAGCGACGAGGCCGCCACGCTCGCCGATCAGTACGTGCCGAGCGTCCGGCTCGCCGCCGGCGTCGAACGGCAATCGCTGAACCTCGTCCTGAAAACCGATCTGTTCAGCCTGACGGAAGATTCGAGCCACGCCGACGACGCGAACGCGCATGTCTCGAACGTCCGCAATCACCTGAAGGAGGCTGCGGACCTCACGGCGAAATATCCGGGACTCACGACCCTGAAGACGAACGCGGAAGCCGCCTCGAAGGGGCTGGACGTCTTCGTTTCCCGTTTCGAGGCGACACGGGATCTCCTCGGGAAGATGAACGCCGAAAAGCGGAACGCGGACAAAACGGGACAGACGTTCGTGAGAATGTCGAAGAATTTTCTGAGAATCCAGTACGAAACATTCATCACGGAGGTCAACGAGTTCAAGGAATCCGAAGCGCTGCTCGCACGGCTCGACAAGATCAGGATGCTCAACGAGGCCATCCAGTCCGTGGACGACGCCCGGATTCTGACGTACGCGGGAATCCTCTCTCGTTCTCCCGGGCAACTGGATCGCGTCGAGAAGATCGTCGACGGAATCTTCCCGACCCTCGATGCCCTCAGGAAGGTCACGCAGCAGAAGGCGAACCTCGACATCATCGACGAGGTCGAGAAAGCCGCGAAGAACTACAGCCAGGCCGTCAGGAACTACAAGGCGACGTGGCTCGAGCTTCAGGTGCTCGACGCGGAACGCGCCGAAAGCGCGAACAACGTTCTCTCGGCCGCGCAGAAGGTTACCGACGGCGGCATCGCCCGCGCCGGGGAAATCGCGAAGTTCACCGTCGCGGAAGCGACCGGCGCCAGAAAGATCGTCACCCTCGCCCTCGTCGCCGCGGTTCTCGCGGGACTTCTGATTTCGTTCCTCATCACGCGCGTCATCACGCGTCCGCTCGTCACGGCCGTCGAACTCGCGGAACGGGCCGGAAAGGGAGATCTCACGATCTCCCGAAAGGACTTCCGATACGATTCGAACGACGAAATCGGAACGCTCGCGGACGCGCTAGCGGCGATGGTCACAGCGCAGGCGGAATCGGTCCGGCAGATAAAGGCGACGGCCGGCGACCTCGCGCGGCGCGCGGAATCCCTTGCGGCCCTGTCGCAGGAGACCAACGCCTCGGTCGAGGAGATCCGGGGATCGGTCGAAGAGGTCGCGTCCCTCTCGGAATCCAACAGCGCCGCGATCCAGCAGACGAACGCGGGAATCGAGGAAGTCGCCTCCGGCGCGCAGAACGCCGCGAAGACGGCGGGCGACGGCGCGTCCTTCGGTGAAGGCGCCGGAAAGATGGCGCGCGAGGCGGTGGAGCAGGTCGACGAGGTTATCGGGGATATCCGGAAGGTCGGAGAGCGTTCCGGGGAAAGCGCGGAGAAGATCGGCCACCTCGCGTCATCGGTCGAGGAGATCTCGCGCTTCGTCACGGTCATCACGTCGATCGCGGACCAGACGAACCTTCTGGCGCTGAACGCCGCCATCGAGGCAGCGCGGGCCGGGGACGCCGGACGCGGCTTCGCGGTCGTCGCGGACGAAGTGCGCAAGCTCGCGGAAGAATCGGCGAAGGCCGCGCAGGAAGTCGCCCGTCTCATCACGACGCTTCAGTCGAACGCGGATGCGTCGATATCGGCGACGCAGGAGGCGGGTGCCATCATGAAGAGCACGACGGCGAAGGCCGAAGGCGCACAGAAACGCCTTCAGGAGAGCCTCGCGGCTATCGCGAGGCTCGTCGACTCGATCCACGGACTCGCGTCCGTCGCCGAGGAGCAGGCCGCGTCAAGCGAGGAAATGGCGAATTCCATCGACCAGGTCGCAAAAAGCACCGTCCGGATCGCCGAAATGGTCGACGGGGTCCGCGGCGCGGTCGGAGAGACGTCGAAGGCTGCGGACGGCGTCGCGGGAGAGGCCCAGAAGATCTTCGAAGGCGCCGGGCACATGGAGGCGCTCCTCTCGGGATTCTCGGTCGACCGCGGCGGAGACGGGAACCCACTCTCCGCCGGAGAAAAGGAAAACGGGCTTGTCGCCGCGGGATAGTACATCCGAAGATTTTTCGGTACAATATCGATGTTGTCAGAAAATCGATCGATGCAGGAGGCACGTTATATGGATTGGAGTTCGATGCCCGCGGATACGATGGTCTGCGCGGCCAGGAACGTCACGCTGCGGGATGTCGTCATGAGTATCGCGCAGGGTGCGGAAAGCGTGGAGGATGTCCGCAGTGCCGTCGGGATGCAGGACGGGGATGAAGGGCTCGAGAATCTCCACGGAATCGTCGAGGTTTTCCTCCCCGTCATCCGGGATCTTCAGAGCGGAGGCTGCGGCGGCGGTTGCAGCGGATGCTCCGGGTGCCACGGGGGCTGACGGCCCCGGGAGTAACGCGAAAGGGGCCGGGCGTCCGCCCGGCCCCTTTCGCGTTACTCCCTTGAAAGCGATCGCCCGGGCGCGGGGAGACCCGGGATGTCCGAACCGCCGCCGCAGAGCGCAATAACTTCTCCGAACAGCGAAACGAGCGTCGAGCTGATCTCCTGCGCCTTCCGGAGTCCCGCTCCGGCAGCGGAGCGATCCTTTTTCCGCAGCGCGTCCGTGACGGCGTGTCCCGTCCGGTGCAGCTCCTCGTGAAGCGAGAGGACGCGCGACCAGAGCGCGTCGGGAACGACGTCGGGCCTGTCGACGAGCGAGAGGAACACCCCGAAGCGGCATCTCGCTGGGTCCGTTTCGACCGACCCGGATCCTTCCGACATCATCTTCCCGAGTGCCATGATCCACGTCTTGTGCGCCTCGACGGCCGCCTTCGCGATATCCGAAAAGTCCCTGTCCGTCATCGCCCTGACGGACCTGAGCCCACGGCAGAGTATTCCCGCTTCCACGGCGTTCCGGCCCGCCGAGGTCCGGAGAGCTTCCGCCATCTTCGCGATCTCCCCGACCGACGAACCTATGACGGAAAACTCCCCGCGCATCGTCTCCGTCTCTTTCGAAGCGGTCTCCGCCGTCGCCGCGAGTTCTTCCGACGACGCGGACAACTCCTGCGCGCTCGCCGCGACCCGTTCGGACGCATCCCCGATCGCCCGGACGCCGCTCAGAATCTCTCCGAAACTCCCGACAGCAGTCGTCACGATCCTTCCGGAATCCTTCATCCCGGCCGAGATCGCATCCGCCTCCGAACTGGTCCGGCGGACATCCTGAACGAGCTCCTCGAGACTTCCGCCGATCTGCGCCGCTGCCCGCTTGCTTTCCTCGGCGAGATTCCGCACTTCGTCCGCGACGACCGCGAACCCCCGCCCCGCCCCGCCGGCCCGCGCCGCCTCTATGGACGCGTTGAGCGCGAGGAGGTTCGTCTGTTCCGCGATTCCGGTGATGGTCCGGACGACGGATCCGATGACGGATACCTTTTCGGCGAGCTCCTTCGCCATTGACGTCAGATTTTCGACTCCGTCGCCGATTCCGCCTATCGAGCGGTTCATCTCCTCGAGCGCGACGCGGCCCGATTCCGCCTTCTCCGTCACGGACGAGACCGTTTCGTTCAGTTCGGCGGCGAGCCGCGCGAGCGCCTGCGCCGTGGAGGAAATCTCCTCCGAACTCGCGTACTGCGTTGAAACGGCGTCTCCGACCGCGTTCGACGCGACGACGCCCGTGTCGACGGCCGTCGTGATTTCGGAAAACGTATCGACGAACGCCGACAGCTCGCGCTCGAGCCGGAAGAAGTTGAACGTGAAGCCGTGAAGCCCCCTGATTGTGGAAAGAAACACCTCCCGGAGTTTGCCGACGAAACCGTTCAGGCCAGGCGGCAAGCCGTAGAGGGGAGAGCCGGACGGCGCCTCGACGCGTTTCCGTATATCGATCGCCCCCTCGCGGTCCAGCGACTCGAGCCATTCCGAGATCACCCTGGCCGGCGACGAAC
>CALFXN010000188.1 GCA_937957815.1 uncultured Synergistales bacterium | reverse complement strand
AATCTACTGTGCGGCATCGGCGATGCTCGTCCAGGAAAGCAGGCACGAAGTAGTCGCCAACAAGCTGGCGAACGTCAGCACCGCCGGATTCCGGGGACGGATTCCCGTAAACAAGACGTTTCCAGATCTGCTGACGGACCGGATCGAAAACATCCCGGTAACGCCGGGAGCCACGACCGGACCGAATCAGATCCGCTTTCGCGGGAAGATTCCGATCGGGAATCTCGCGCTCGCGAACGTCCTTTCAGAGACGACGATGACGATGAAGCGCGGCGCGATGAACGTCACGAACGCACCTCTCGATGTCGCCATCGACGGTGTTGGATTCTTCGTCGTGCGCGACGGAGCGGGAAACACATTCTACACGAGGTCGGGACAGTTCCAGGTGAACCAGGAAGGACAGCTTCTGACGCATGACGGATTCTTTGTGCAGGGAGACGGCGGTCCCATAGAAATCGGCGAGGCGGAAAATGTCCGCATCAATTCGGAGGGACAGGTCGTCGCTGATGGAGAGGTTGTCGACACGCTTCAGGTTGTCGCTTTCGAGGAACCCACATACCTGAAACACATCGGAGGGTCGCTGCACGCCGCGAACGAACAGACGGGCGTGCCGACGCCCGTCGATACCCCGTCCCTCGTATCCGGAACCCTTGAGCAATCGAATGTGGACGTCGTCTCCGAAATGTCGCGAATGATCGAGGCGCACCGGGCATACGAAGCGGCCTCGAAGGCCCTGATGACGCACGACGATGAAACTGGGCGCCTCATCAGCTCCTTCACGAAGACGTAATGGAAGGCGGGCGAGAATAAATGCTGCGGGCACTGTGGACGAGCGCTTCCGGAATGATAGCGCAACAAACGAATCTCGATGTGACGTCCAATAACCTTGCGAATGTGAACACCGTCGGGTTCAAGCGGGAACGCGCCGATTTCGCCGATCTCATGTATCAGATAGATCGCGAGCCCGGCGCGCCCGTCGAACCGGGCTCCTCGCTTCCGACGGGGATTCAGGTCGGACTCGGGACACGTGTCGTCGGGACGACGCGGATGATGGGGCAGGGAAACTTCCAGGTTACGGACAATCCTCTCGATCTCGCGATCGAAGGAGAGGGCTTTTTCCAGGTCCTCAAACCGAACGGCGATGTCGCGTACACGCGCGCCGGAGGATGGATCAGGAACGGCGACGACGGGCAGCTCGTCAATGTCGACGGGCTTTTCCTCGAGCCGCCGATCACGATCCCGCAGGATGCGGAGGAAATCATGGTCAGTCCGGAAGGGATCGTGTCGATTCGCGCACAGGGAGAGACGGATACCGAGGAAATCGGACAGATCGAGCTTGTGAGGTTCGTCAACCCCGCCGGACTCCGCAAAATCGGCAAGAACCTGTATGAAGAGACCGCCGCGAGCGGAGCGCCCATCGTCGGGAATCCTGGCGAAGAGGGGCTCGGGCACATAGCGCAGAAAACTCTCGAGATATCGAACGTCGAAGTCGTCGAGGAAATGGTCAACCTCATCATCGCCCAGCGTGCGTACGAGGCGAATTCAAAAGGCGTCCAGACCGCGGACGAACTTCTCAGGATCGCGAACGGCATCAAGCGCTAGGGATCCGATGAGAAAGCTGTTTCTCGTCGGGTGCGTTTTCGCGCTGCTGTTATCGGCGGGGGGCGCATCGGCCGAAGAGCTCACGGTAGAGATAGACCGCCTCCCCGAAAGTGCCGCATCCTCTTTTCTCCTCCGCGATATCGCGCGGTTTTCCGGTCCCGCGGATGTCGTCTCACTGGCCGGAGACGCGCGCGTGAAGGTCCGGAGGGGGTATCTCTGGAGATCGGACGTCGTGGCTGCGCTCGTCGATCGCGGCGTCGGCGGGGTTACGCTCCGCCTCCTGATGCCGCCGAAGATCGCCGCCGGAAAGGGAGAGTCGCTCCCGGAACTCGAG
>CALFXN010000187.1 GCA_937957815.1 uncultured Synergistales bacterium | reverse complement strand
CCGTCGCGCGGAACATCGCCCGTTCGGCGCGGCGTCCGATCCGGCGGACGACCGGAAGCAGGTCGCCAGGAGCCGCGGCCCTGCGGCGAAAACCGGCGCGGACGAAGAGCGGCATCCACGGAGCGAGCGCGACGGCGCTGTCGATGAACGTGAACCGCGTCATGTCGCGGTGCGCCCCCGCGTCGAACGGACCGACGAGCCCAGGCTTCGGATGGACGGCCGTTTCGTAGAGCATCGCCCGGAGCGCCCGATCGCGGACCGTCCGCTCGAGGAGACTCAGCCTCATCGTTCGGGCGGCAGCGCGAGCACACGATCGATCGCGTCCAGAAGATCCGCGAGCGGGTGTGTCCGGTCGCGCGCGCAGAGACGCGCCGGAAGCGGGCAGCACAGACAGGAGCGCTCCGGCAGTCCGAGACCCTGTCTCGACACGGGGATCCCTTCGGGATCCAGAACGTCGATGTCGAAGCACCTTCCCCACGGGTGGGCGCTTTCGAACCCGACGGCGCGGCGCTTCGCGTCCGCCGCGTCGATGCGGGTCGCGAAGTGCGCCTCGGTTCCGGCCATGCCTTCGATGACGCCGAGATGCCGGATACCGGAGTCGATCTCGCTCCAGAACGCGGCGAACGCCGAAACGAATGTCCGGAAGGCGTGGGTGTAGCGTTCCGGACTCTTGTCGGGCCCCGGAATGTTCATCGTGACGGTGAGAATGGCGCGTCCGTATCGTTTCGCGAAGTCCAGGCGCCGGCGAGTCCGTTCCTCCCTCGCGTCGAGAATCGCCCTGAAAGAATCGGGCGGTTTCACGGAGTCATTCCCCCTTCCCGTCGTTCGCGGCTTCCGGTCGTGGAAGCGTCGTTCCCTCCTCGAGATCGGCGCCGAGACGGAGCGAAATCGCGCGGGCGCTTTCGAGGGCCGCGGGGACCAGTTCGGCGATCATCGGCTCGGTGAACCTCGGAATCGGCCCCGAGACGGTCAGGCACGCGACGGGCGCGTTGCTCGCGTCGAATATCGGCACCGCGACCGAGGAGACCCCCTGTTCGCGTTCCGCCGTACTCATCTCGTATCCCCGGGTCCGGACGATTCGAAGGCGCTCCTCGACCTTCGCGGGATCGACGAGCGTATTCGGCGTCAGCGGGGTCGAGTCCCTGAGGACCGCCGCGACCTCGTCGGCTGACATGAACGCGAGAAAACATCGTCCCGAGGCTCCGGCCCAGAGGGGGAAACGGTCGCCGAGTTTCGCGGATCGCTTGAGATTGTGCGAACTTTCGAGCTGTTCGTAGCAGACGCGGATGCGCCCCTCGCGCAGGTAGAGATTGACCGTTTCGTTGAAACGCCGCCTGAGTTCCTCCATGTAGGGAAGCGCGACCGTCCGCAGCGCCCCGCTCCGCTTCGCGAGAGAACCGAGATAGTAGCAGACGGACCCGAGGCGGAGCTGCCTCGAACTATCGTCCCTGTCGAGGAACCCCGTCTCGACGAGCGCGGAGACGATCCGAGACGCCGTGGAAAGCGGCAGGGAGAGCTTCGCGGCGATCTCGGAGACGGAGAGCGCCGGTGTGTACCACGAAAAGCAGGTGAGGACGGAAAGTCCCTTCTTGAGGGCGGCCGTGCCCCCTTCGTGTTCGGATGATCGCATGACATGTCTCCTCCGCTTCTTCTTCGCTGCGCGCCGCCGGGTGTCGGCCCGCACGCATCAGAATATTCCCTTTTGCCGGATTGACAAGCCCTTGGGATCAGGTATTATAAATATACCATATATTGAAAATAACTTCCATATATTGGAAGTTTTTCAAGGAGGCTCCGATGAAGAAGAGTACGATTCTCCGCAGGATTCTGAAGGAACGGCGGGCGGTTCCGGCGCCGGGGGCGCACGACGTGATCTCCGCGAAGCTCATCGAGCGCGCCGGTTTCGAGATCATCCAGGTCAGCGGGTTCGGCCTGGCCGCGACGTATCTCGGGCTGCCCGACATGGCGTTCCTGTCGTCGACGGACATGCTGAACTTCACGCGCAACATCGTCGACGCCGTGTCGATCCCCGTCATGGGCGACGCCGACACGGGATTCGGCAACAGCATCAACGCGATGCGCGTCACGGAGCAGTACATCAAGGCCGGAGCCGCCGGAATGAACATCGAGGATCAGGTCTTTCCGAAGCGGTGCGGCCATATCGAGGGCAAGACGATCGTTCCGACGGAGGAGATGGTCCTGAAGATCCGCGCGTGCTGCAAGGTGCGCGACGAACTCGACCCCGACTTCATCATCAACGCGCGTACGGACGCGATCGCGGTCGAAGGCGTCGACGGGGCGATCCGGCGCGGAAACGCGTACGCCGACGCCGGCGCCGACATGATCTTCGTCGAGGCTCCCCGGTCGGTCGAGGAGATCGGCCGCGCCGTCAGGGAGATCAGGGCGCTCGTGAGCATCAACCTCTTCGACAACGTCGAGGGCGGAAAGACGCCGCTCGTCCCCGTGAAGGACCTCGCGGCCATGGGCGTCGCGCGCGTGAGCATCCCGGTCGGAACCACGTTCGCGGCGATGCGCGGCGTCGAGAAGTACCTCGAAGCCATCAAGGGGGGACAGCTCGCTCCCGGCCGGACCGATCTCGTCGCCACCTTTACGGAGTTCAAGGACCTGGTCGGCGTGCCGAAGTTCCGCGAGCAGGAGAAGGAATTCCTGCCGAAGTTCGTCGAGTAGACGCGGAACGAAGGTGACTGCATGAGCGGAGTTCTGGGCTTCATCGGTTTCGGCGAGGTCGCCTACCACATGTCGAAGGGCCTGGAGGGGGCCGGGTGGGGCGACATCGTCGGGTTCGACGCCGCGCTTTCGAACGACGGCGCATATGCGGACACGATCCGGTCCCGAGCGGCGGAAGCGGGCGCGGTCCTGTGCGATTCGCTCGCCGACATGCTTGCGCGCGCGGACGTCGTTATCGCCGCGGTTCAGGCGAAGTACGCGCCGCAGGCCGCTCGGGACGCGCTGCCGCTCATGCGGGCCGGGCAGTTCTACGTGGACGTCACGACGGCGAAACCCGCCTCGAAGCGCGAGATGGAAGACGCGTTTTCGGCGCGGGGAATCCGGTGCGTGGACGGAGCGATGCTCGGCCCCCTGCCGGTCAACGGACACCGCGTGCCGATCCTCGCGTCCGGAGCGGCGGCGGCCGAATGGGCCGCGATGATGGCGCCCTACGGCATGAAGATCGAGGTCACGGAGGGACATGCGGGAGCGGCGTCGGCGATCAAGCTCGTCCGCAGCGTCTTCATGAAGGGGCTCGAGGCGCTTCTCGTGGAAACCTTCCTGTTCGCGCGCCGGAGCGGGGCGGAGGATATCGTCCTCTCGTCGCTCGCGGCGACGCTGAACGTCCCGTTCGAGAACACGGCGCAGCGGATGATCGCGGCGGACCTCGTCCACGCGGAGCGGCGCGCGTTCGAAGTCGAGGAGTCCATCGGGCAGATGCGCGACGTCGGCGTCGAGCCGATCATGGCCGAGGCGATCGTCCGGCGGCTGAAGAAGTCCGCCTCGCTCGGAACGCGCGAGGAACTCGGAGGCGTCGCTCCGAAGACGCTGGCGGACGTGTACGGAATCTGGCAGAAAAAGAACTATTGCTGATCCCGTCAGAACGGCGCGTTCTTCGGTGAACGGGGAACGCGGCAGAGAAAGGGAAGAGTGAGATATGTCCGTAGGATTCCGCGTGTATATGAAACGAAATACGCCGCCGAGGGAGCTGGTCGAGGCGTTCCGCTCGATTCCGGCCGCGAACGTCGCGGACTGCATGGGACGGCATTTCGCGATGCATCCGGAGATTCGTCGAATGACGCTCGCCGGGGAGTCGAATATGGTCGGCGTCGCGCTGACCGTGAAGACGTGTTACGGCGACAACCTGATGATCCACCAGGCGTTCGACATGGCGGGCGAGGGGGACGTCGTGGTCGTCTCCAACGAGGGCGGGCGGAACCGTTCTCTGATGGGCGAGATCATGGTGCAGTACGCGAAGCGGAAAGGGTTGGCGGGAATCGTTCTCGACGGCCCGATCCGCGATGCGGGCGCCATCGCCACGGCGGGACTCCCCGTCTACGCGACGGGCTCGACGCCCGGCGGCCCGTACAAGGAGGGACCGGGAGAGGTGAACGTTCCGATTTCGTGCGGCGGGGTCGAGGTTCACCCCGGGGATATCGTCGTCGGCGACGAGGATGGCGTCATCGTCATCCCGCGGCGCGACGCCGAGCGCGTCTTGCGCGAGGCGCAGGAGTTCCAGAAGAGCGATACGGCGAAGCTTCAGGCGGCGATCGACGGAACGGCGGACCGCGGCTGGGTCCGCAAGCAGCTCGACGCGAAGAAGTGCGAGTTTCTCGACGAGGCGTTTTGATCCCGAAGCGTTCTGCACGGTGGTCTTCGGGCTTCTTGCGTATCGTCGGAAAGTGCGGATTCGTTTTTCCCCGGTGCGGGGCTCGAAACGAATGGAATCCAATTCAAGGGAGGGTGTGCAATGAAGCGGAGTTTGGGAGCACTTGCGGCGGCGATGGTTCTTTTGGCGGCCTCGTCCGCTCCGGCGGCGGATGTGTTCGTCCGGATCGGAACGAGTACGGTGGGCGGCGGATTCTACCTGATCGGAAATACGATCGCGCAGCTGGGAACCGCGAAGGTGAAGGACATCAACTTCACGGCCGTCACCGGCGGATCTGTCAAGAACTGCATCAACCTCGGGACGAAGGAAATTGAACTCGGAATGGTGCAGTCGTCCACGGTGAACGACGCGTGGAACGGAACGGGCTCGTTCAAGGACAAGCCCATCAAGACGCTGCGCTACGTGACCGCGATCTATCCGATGCCCGCGCACATTCTCGTGAACACGGACGCGGGGATCAAGAGCATCGCGGACTTCAAGGGCAAGAAGGTCGACTACGGCTCCGTCGGACAGGGGATCGAGGTCAACACGCGCGAGTTCATGTCCGTTTACGGCCTTGCCGACGCGGACGTGACGGTCGAACGCTTCGGTCGCTCCGAGGTCGAGGAGGCGCTCAAGACCGGAGACTCCCAGGCCCACATCTGGACGACGAACGCGCCGAACGCGCAGGTTTCCGACATGATTCGCTCCGGCAAGGTCGGCCTGATTCCGATCGAGACCGCCAAGGTCCACGAGATCGTCATGAAGTTCCCCCACTACGCTCCGGCGGTCATCCCGGCGGGGACCTATCCCGGGTACGACAAGGACGTCCAGGTCGTCGCCGCGATCGGTTCGCTGCTGACGTACGAGGATATGCCGGAGGACGTCATCTACAAGATCACGAAGATGCTCCACGAAAACGTGCCGTTCCTTCGCGAGCGCCTGAACTACTTCGCGAACTTCGAACTGAAGACGGCCCTCGACGGAATGGCCGTTCCGCTTCATCCGGGCGCGAAGAAGTATTACGTCGAAAAGGGGCTCCTGAAGGAATAGAAAGGATATACGACGGGGGAGGGAAACGTCTCTCCCCCGTTCTTGCGGGAAAGGGAGGTTTCGGATCATGGACCCAAACGATCTTCTCCTCGAAGAGGAAGACCAGAAGCCGGTCGCGGGCAAGAAGCGTTCGCCGACGGGGCGGCTTGGAACGCTGATCACGGTGTTGACCGTCAGTCTCGCGGCCTTTCAGCTCTATACGGCGTTTTTCGGCCTCTTCCCGGCCATGCAGCAGCGCAGCCTCCACATGGCGTTCGTCCTGCCGCTCGTTTTCCTGATCTACCCGATGCGGAAGTCGTCGCCGGTGGACCGCCCGTCGGCGACGGACTGGATCCTGGCCGTCATCGCCGCCGTCTGCACGATCTATATCTACCTCAACTACGAGGACATAGCGAATCGGGCAGGAATGTACAAAACCATCG
>CALFXN010000186.1 GCA_937957815.1 uncultured Synergistales bacterium | reverse complement strand
GATATCCGACACGGAAGGATGTCACGCGAGGAGGCAATGGAACTTGTCAGGAAGTACGACGGCAGAAGGCCGGAAAGTCTCGGTATTTTTCTGGAGTACATCGGCATGACGGAAAAAGAGTTTTACGAGATCGTTTCGCTCCATCTCATTCCTCCCGCCGAACGCATCGATCCGGCTTCTCTTCCGATCGGAGATAAACTCTGGGACCAGGATATATGGTTTCGTGACGATTCCCTGAAGGAAAAGGAAGGCCACGCATGAGAATTGCCATTATAGACGATGGTCTCGGAAACACGGGATCGGTAAAGAGCGCTCTTGAATTCTATCGCTACGACGTGCGACTGATACATGAGTATGCCGACATCGACGGCGCCGACCTTTTGATTCTTGCCGGAGTGGGATCCTTCCGTACCGCCGTGGAGCAGTTGAGGAAGCGAATGTTATGGAAACATCTCGATAACGCGGTTTGCCTGGAGCATAAACCCGTTCTCGGCATCTGTCTCGGGATGCAGCTCATGGCCTCGTGGGGTGAAGAAGATGGGCACACTCAGGGATGGGGATGGATTCCCGGCAAAGTCGTCAGAATCCCGGACACAATGGTGAAAGTGCCGCATATCGGCTGGAACCGCGTGTCTCCCGTGACGAAAAATGACGTTTATTTCCGCGGAATCAGAAGCGGTTTCTTCTACTTCATGCACGGGTACCACTTCATTCCCGAAAACCCGGATCATGTCATCGCGACGACCGGGTATGGCGACATGACTCTCGTCGCCGGCGTTCGCAATAAGAATGTCGTCGGATTGCAGTTTCATCCAGAGAAGAGTCAGGGGGACGGGTTGCGGATATTGAGAAATGTCGTGGAGGGACTCGTATGCAGATAAAACGCCTGATCCCGCAGCTTCTTCTCAGAGGGAAACGACTTGTAAAGGGGACGCGCTTTTCCGATTTTGTCGATGTGGGAGATCCGGTCTCTCAGGCGATGATCTGCGATGCCCAGGGAGCGGAAGAGATCGTCCTGGTCGATATTGACGCCACGCGACGCGGAAGTTGTATCGAAACGGAGATAATAACCAGAATCATTCAGGCATGTCGACTTCCCATTGCGGCGGGAGGAGGGATCCGATCCGTTCATGACGCCCGAAAGTGTTTTCGCGCAGGAGCGGATAAAATCGTCGTCAACACTGAGGCGATACGCCGTCCGGAGCTTGTGAGAGAGTTGTCTCGCGAGTTCGGTTCCCAATCCGTCCTTGTCTCCGTCGACGTCGTTCGTAAGCCTGACGGTTTTTTCGTTGTCGTGGAGAGCGGCACGAAGGAAGTCGCCAATCCGCTGTCCGATGTCATCGTTTCTCTTGTTGCAGCAGGTGCGGGAGAGTTGCTTGTGACTTCCGTCGATCGTGAAGGATCGATGAGCGGGTTTGATGTCGAACTCTATCAATCGTACGCTTCCAGGGTGCCGATTCCGATAATAGCTTCGGGAGGGGCCGGAACATACGATCATATCGTCAGCCTTTTCAGGGAAACGAACTGCGACGGATGCTGCATTGGCAAGATGCTCTGCCTGAGGGATTATGATATCGTGAAGATCAAGGCATACCTGACCGGACGCATGGTTCCGGTCAGGGATGCGTGACGCCTCGAGAGGTGGACGGCATGGACGTGTTTCTTCGGATTCTTGCTCCGGACGATGTGTCGGAGAATTATGTCCGATGGCTCAGAGACCCGGAAGTCAACCGGTACCTTGAATGCCGCTGGAGGACGTATTCGCTCGACGAGTTGCGTTCGTACGTGAAAACGGTGAACGAGAGCGCTGACAATATTCTTTTGGGTATTTTTCTTTCCGAAGAGAACAGACATATCGGGAATATCAAGATAGGCAATGTCGAACCTATCCACCGGTATGCAGACATTGGCCTTCTGATAGGCGCCAAAGAGGTCTGGGGGAAGGGAATCGGAAGCGTCGCCATAGACCTCGCATCCAGGTATGCGTTCGAAGATCTCAATCTCAACAAGGTCATCGCGGGAATATACGCGTGCAATACCGGTTCGTACAGAGCGTTTCTGAAGGCGGGCTTCAGGGAATGCGGCCGTTTGCAGAAGCACAGGTTCTGCGAGGGTGTCTACGTCGACGAAATTCTCGTCGAGCGGATCCGGGAGGAATGAACCGTGCTCCCGGTTCTGGCGGTTTTGCAGGCAAGGATGTCGTCATCCCGGTTTCCCGGGAAAATCCTTGTTCCGTTACTTGGCAGACCGATGTTGCACCGCCAGATCGAGCGGGTTCTCAGGGCGGGGAAAATTACTGAGGTCGTCGTGGCGACGTCGACAGATGTGACCGACGATGCGGTCGAATCGCTCTGCCGCCGGATCGGAATCAGGTGCTTCAGGGGATCGCTTGAAGATGTCCTCGACAGGTTCTATTGTGTCGCGAAGGCAGTGAGACCGCAACATATCGTTCGACTCACCGGAGACTGTCCCCTCGCGGATCCTGATGTCATCGACACTGTAATAGGCGTGCATCTGGATGGAAGATTCGATTACACATCGAACGTCAATCCTCCGACATTTCCCGATGGGCTCGATGTGGAAGTTCTGCGGTTCGAAAGCCTGGAGACCGCATGGAAAGAGGCGACGCTTCCTTCGGAGCGGGAACATGTGACATCGTTTATACGAAATCACCCCGAACGATTTTCGACTTTCAACGTCGCGTCCGGACGTGATTTGTCGCAACTTCGCTGGACAGTGGATGAGCCCGATGATCTGCAGTTTGTGGAGAGAGTGTATTCCTCGTTGTTACCACAAGAAAGTTTTTTTTCAATGAATCACGTTCTTCGCCTTTTGGAAGTTCATCCGGAGATTCAGGAGATCAACGCATCGCATCGTCGCAATGAAGGGTATCTCCGGTCTCTGGAGAAGGATGGCCGGTTGGTTCCGTAGATGTCTGTTTCTGGAGGGAGCGGGGGAAAAATGCATTGCCTTTCATTGGAGTCGCTTTCGCAATCATTTTCGAAAAACATGGAATGTCTCGAGAGAGCTCATACTCTGATTCCGGCCGGTGCGCATACGTATAGCAAGGGTGACGATTGCTTCCCTAGGATGGGGCCGCATTACGTCGTTCGGGGAAGTGGATGCCGGATTACCGATGTCGATGGACACGAGTACATCGATATGGGGATGGCGCTTACGTCCGGGGTGCTGGGGTTCGCATTCGGGCCCGTCCTCGCGAAGATCCGGGAGGCGCTGGAACTTGGGGCCGGTTTTTCACTTCCGCACGTCATCGAGATGGAACTTGCCGAAAAGCTGATTTCCCTTATTCCAAGCGCCGAAATGGTCAAACTGGGAAAGCATGGCTCGGATGCGACGACGGGCGCCGTCAAGCTGGCCCGCGCGTTTACGGGGCGCGATAAAATCGCCGTGTGTGCGGATCAGCCATTCTTCAGCACGAACGATTGGTTCATAGGCACAACACCCTGCGACACGGGGATTCCGAAAGCGGTCAAGTCGTTGACCGTCAAGTTCCGATATAACGATCTCGCATCCGTCGAAAGGATGTTTTCGGAGAATCCCGGAGAGATCGCCTGCGTGATGCTTCAGCCGATGGAATTCGACGAGCCGGCTCCGGGATATCTTGAAGGAGTCCGGACTCTCTGCAGAAAGAATGGCGCCCTCCTTATCTTCGATGAGGTGATTTCCGGCTTCCGATGGCATCTCAGAGGGGCGCAACATGTGTTTGGCGTTACACCCGATCTGAGCTGCTTCGGGAAATCTATTGCGAATGGCTATTCGGTTTCGGCGCTGGTCGGACGACGCGACATCATGGAGCTCGGTGGAACGCGGAAAAAGGGTCCGAAAGTTTTTCTGTTGTCAACGACTCATGGCGGCGAGGTGCATGAGATAGCGGCCGCCCTTGCAACCATTGAATTCATGGAAAAAAATCCCGTGCAGGATCATCTTTACAGGATTGGGAATCTATTCAGATCGCGTATGAACGAACTGGCAAACGCGAAGGGAATAGCCGACTGCTTCTTTGTCACGGGGAGGGGATGCCGCCCTTTGTTCGTCACCAGAAACAGGAGCGGCGAGAACGATGCCGCCTTGCGGACGTTGTTCATGCAGGAAATGTCATTCCGTGGGGTGCTCATTCCGCAGGTCGCTCCGTCGTGGTCCATGTCGGAAGATGACATGAACCTGGTATTCAAAGCTGCCGGCGAAGCTCTTGATATATACGCAAAGGCGTTGGACGAAGGGACCGGGAATTATCTCGTGGGGAATCCGATGAAACCGGTTTTTCGACCACGCAACGACTAGCGGAAATCAGGCTCAGGGATGCACCTCGCTCTTGGTACGGCTCAGCTTGGAATGCCCTACGGTGCGACGAACCGTCTCGGTCGTTCTCCAACGGCGAAAGAGTCGCGTGAACTCCTGGAAACGGCATGGTCGCTGGGAATCGCGCGATTCGATACGGCGCAGGCGTATGGCGAGAGCGAGTTGCGATTGGGGGATTTTTTCGCGTCTCTTCCTTCGGATGAGAAACATCGCGCCGTAGTCTCCACGAAGATCATGCTTTCCGGTGCGGAGTCGGTTTCCGAAGTGTTGCGCGTTATTGAAATCTCCTCGGAGCGGTTGGGGCTTTCCGAGATTCCGATAGTCCTTCTCCACAGATCGGATGCCTGGAGTATGGAATTTCTCGAAGGACTTCCGGAAATCAAACGTTCCGGGCTTGTTCGGAAGCTGGGAGTGTCCCTCTATGATCTCGACGAATTTTCGAGAGTGATTTCTTCTTCGCCCATGCCGGATGTGATACAGGCTCCCGTCAATGCTCTCGACTGGAGATTTTCGCGGAAGGATTTGTTGCGCGATATGTTTGCTAAAGACGCGATTCCGGAAATATGGGGAAGAAGCGTCTTTCTCCAGGGACTTCTTCTCGCTGACGACGTGTCGGTCTGGAATGTCACGGGGCAGATGGACGGAATCCTTAACGGTGTGCCGCGAGCTCTCTCAGCGCTGCGAGATGGAACGCACAAGACGGCCCTTGAGTTCTCCCTGAGCGTCCTGAGGGAAGCGTGCGATCTCGACGTCCTTGTCACAGGGGCTGAAACTTCGTGGCAGGTTCGGGAAATCGCGAATATTTGGAAGAAGACTGCGGATATGCCGCAGGATCAGATTCTGCCGTTTGCCGGATGCGCCATGTTGGCGTCCATTGTCGCGGGATCGCTTGTTGATCCCCGCAGTTGGCCGGCACGATAGCACGGGGAGGCGTCGCATGGAAAGCGGAAAAGACGTTTATTTCGGTCGGGAGAAGTGTTTCATCATCGCCGAAATCGGAGCGAACCATAACCGTTCCCTCCCGCTCGCGAAAGAGCTTGTCGACGCGGCGGTCGAGGCCCGTGCGGACGCGGTCAAGTTCCAGATATACAGCGCGGAGACGCTCTATTCGAAGAAAACCCCGCGTCATTCGGGGTACGACAAGGCTCTCTTTTCCCTGATCAAGGAGATCGAGACGCCCCGGGAGTGGCTGCCGGAGCTTTCATCCTATTGCGAACGAAAGGGTATCGTCTTTTTTGCCACTCCGTTCGATGCCCGGGCCGTCGACGAACTCGACGAAGTCAGCGGCCTGTTCAAGATCGCCTCTTTCGAAATCGTCGACCTGCCGTTGCTCGGGTACTGCGCGTCGAAGAAGAAGCCGATGATCATCTCCACGGGACTGGCGAATCTCGAGGAGATCGAGGACGCCTATTTGACCTGCCGGAAGGCCGGAAACGAACAGGTGGCCTTCCTTCAGTGTGCGTCGCTCTATCCCGCTCCGGCGTCGGTCATGAACCTGCGGTCGATGGAGACGATTCGCAGGGCCTTCGGCGTTCCAGTCGGACTTTCCGATCACACGCCCGGAATCCACATAAGCGTCGCGGCTGTTGCGATGGGGGCTAGGATTATCGAAAAGCACGTCACTCTGGACCGAAAAATGGAGGGACCGGATCATCCGTTTGCGATCGAACCCGACGAGCTTCGCGAACTTGTCGCGCAGATCAGGGATGTCGAGAGTGCGATGGGAGACGGTCGGAAGTTCGGGCCCGCGCCGGAGGAGATGGAGTTCTACGAAAAGGCCCGACGGAGCGTCCATGCCGCCGTCGATATTCCGGAGGGAACCGTGATCCGCGAAGAGATGCTGTGCGTGAAACGTCCGGGGTACGGCGTGCGACCGAAACATCTCCCCGTGCTTTTCGGAAGAAAGGCTCGCCTGCACATCGACGCGGATCAGTGGATCACGTGGGACATGGTGTAATGGTCTTCGGGGCGAGGGCAATTTCATGACTCTCCATTATTGCAATATCCTCGAAGTCGGCGAAGAGGTTCAGGAACGAGTCCGTGTCTGGCGAAATTCGCCGCGCATCCGGCAGTTTATGCTTTCGCAAAACGAAATCTCTGTCGAGGAACACAGGGCGTGGCTCAGTCGGCTGTCGAAAAAGGACAGATCGCAGATCGTTCGCGTGGCTTTTTGCGACGGCGTCCCGATAGGGATCATTACCCTGAAGGATATCGACAGAATTTCGGAGAGAAGCGACTGGGGGATCTACATCGGTGAAGCCGGGTATGAAGGGCGCGGATTCGGCGGGGAAATGCTCGATGATCTGCTTTCGTGGGGGTTTGAAGAGGAAGGACTTTGCCGGTTGTTTACCTCAGTGACGACGGATAACATGCCTGCCATCGGCATGTACCTCCGGGCGGGATTTCATTTTGAAGGACGGTTCGAGAAACATATCGTTCGCGGCAATGGAGAGAAAGTCGACCTTTTATGGGTTGCGTTGTTTCGTCCGGACTGGCGGATGATGCGATCGCGTTCCGGGAAGTGCACGACGCCTCCCGGCTCGTGAAAATGGCGCCGTCCATAGATGCCGTCGCCATTCTGACGCACTCCGGCCCCGGAGTAGGTGGCGGACACGTTTCGCGATGCCGTTCGCTTTCACTTGAGCTTGAGGGAATCGGCGTCCCCGTACGGTGGATTGTCGACGAAGCGACTCCCCGTGAAGCGATCCCGGGAGATAGCGTTCGCCGCGTTGCATCCCTCCGTTCCGTTTCTCCCGAGATTTTGGGGCGTACGCCGCTCCTCGTTGTCGACAGCTATCTGCCGACGTTCGACGACCTCTCGCGACTGGCGACGATCGCCCCCGTCTGTATTGTCGA
>CALFXN010000185.1 GCA_937957815.1 uncultured Synergistales bacterium | reverse complement strand
CATTTCGTCCAGGGGCATGTCGATGGAGTCGGGATCATCAAATCGCTTTCAGCGGATGCGTCGTCGTCGATCCTGACGGTTACCGCCGACGAAACGCTTCTTCGGTTCGCCGTCGAGAAGGGGTCTGTCGCAATAGACGGAATCAGCCTCACAATAACTGCGTGCGGGACCGATTTTTTTTCCGTCGGACTGATTCCTGCAACGAAGAATGTCACCACTCTCGGGACGGCGAGAGAAGGGGATCCCGTAAATCTCGAAATGGATATTCTTGGGAAATACGTGTATCGTTTCCTTGGGAAGAGCGATTTTCCTGCGACGGGCGGTGTAACGTGGGATCTGCTCCGTCGTCTCGAATACTGATCGTCCGGAATCTGAAGAATCCGGACTCATGGAGGAACGAGGCTGAATGAACGAGGAAAACGGCGTTTTCAGTTCGATAGAAGACGCGATCGCCGATATACGGAATGGAAAGATGGTCGTCGTCGTCGACGACAGAGAGCGTGAGAACGAAGGAGACATCGTCGTTGCCGCGGAACGGGTCACGGCGGACGACGTCAATTTCATGGTCCGGTTCGCCAGGGGGCTCGTCTGTGTTCCCATTTCTCCGGAACAAGCGGAGCGTCTCAGGCTTCAGCACATGGTTCCCGATAGCACCGAACGCCACGGAACGGCTTTCACCGTTTCCGTCGATGCGAAGGAAGGAACCACTACCGGCATTTCGGCGGAAGAAAGGGCACTGACTGCGCGACTTCTTGCGAATCCCGACGCAAAACCGGAAGACTTTCTTCGACCCGGACATATTTTCCCCCTGATCGGGAAAAAGGGAGGAGTTCTCAAGCGTGCAGGGCACACAGAGGCCGCGATCGATCTCGCCCGCCTCTCAGGTCTGACCCCTGCGGGCGTCATCTGTGAGATCATGAGCGAAGACGGCAGTATGGCAAGACTTCCGGAACTGCTTCCCTTCGTCCGGAGGCATGGGTTGAGGATCGTCTCGATCGAAGATCTCATCCGATACAGAATCGTTCGCGAAAATCTCGTCGAACGATTCGTCGAGGTCAAGCTTCCGACGGCGTTCGGCGAATTCATGGCCTATGGATACAGGAGCGTCATCGAGGAGGGCGGGGATACGACACATATCGCACTTGTGAAGGGCGATATCAGAAACAGGGAAAATGTCCTCGTTCGCGTACATTCCGAATGCCTCACCGGGGATGTTTTCGGGTCCCTGCGATGCGATTGCGGGCCCCAGCTCCATCAGGCGATGAGAATGGTCGATGCCGAAGGGCAGGGAGTCGTGCTGTATATGCGGCAGGAAGGAAGGGGCATCGGCCTTGCGGGGAAGCTGCAGGCATATCATCTTCAGGACAATGGATACGACACGGTGGAAGCCAATCTCGCGCTCGGGTACCCTGCCGATCTCCGCGATTACGGTATCGGCGCCCAGATCCTTCGCGATCTTGGCATCTCGAAGATTCGGCTGATCACGAACAACCCCAGAAAGATCGTCGGGCTTGAAGGATACGGCCTCGTCATCTCTGAGAGAGTTCCGTTGGTTATCGAAGCGAACGATTTCAACAAGAGATATCTCGATACGAAAGAGCAGAAACTCGGTCATTTGCTTCACGACATGACAAAAAAACTTTGATCACGGAGGCGGATCGGAAATGAGAACCTTTGAAGGGAAGCTCGTAGGCCGGGGATTGCGTTTTTTTGTCGTTGTCTCCCGCTTCAACGAGCTGTTGACGTCGCGTCTTCTCGAAGGTGCGAAGGATGCTCTTTTGCGACACGACGTCTCGCATACGGCCGTGGATATAGCCTGGACGCCCGGAGCCTGGGAGATTCCGCTCGTCGTGAAGGAAGCAGCCCTTTCGGGGAAATACGACGCCATTATCGCCCTCGGAGCCGTAATACGCGGGGATACCCCTCACTTCGACTACGTGGCGAACGAGGTCTCGAAGGGAATCGCACATATCGGCCTCGAACAACGCGTTCCGGTGGCCTTCGGC
>CALFXN010000184.1 GCA_937957815.1 uncultured Synergistales bacterium | reverse complement strand
CCGCTGTTCGACACTATCCGAATCTTCGGATGGGGAGGGAATTTCGAGTGAATTCGTTTTTATCTGATGTCATGAGTCAGATCACCCCTTCGGCCACCGAGAAGACCTCGGCGCTCGCAAACCGGATGCGGCGCGAGGGAATCGACGTGATCAGCTTCGCTCAGGGGGAACCGGATTTCGATACCCCGGAGAATATCCGCGAGGCGGGATGCGGTGCGATCCGCGGAGGATTCACGCGCTACACGGATGTCCCCGGGATTCCGGAACTCAAGGACGCCATCGCGGAGAAGTTCCGGCGCGAAAACGGACTCTCCTACGACCGGGACGAGATCATCGCGAGCAACGGGGGAAAGCAGATTCTGTATCTGCTCTTCCGCTGCGTCTGCAATCCCGGTGACGAGGTCATTCTTCCGACGCCCTGCTACGTGAGCTATGCGGATCAGATCCGTCTCTCGGGCGGCGTTCCGGTGTTTGCGCCGACATCAGAGGCCCGCGCCTTCCGGTTGTGCGCCAATGACATCCGTCCGCATCTGAGCGCCAGGACGAAGGTCGTTGTCGTCAACTCGCCCAACAATCCCACGGGCGCGATCTGCACCGGAGAGGATCTTCGGGAGATCGCCGCGCTGTCGGAGGAGCGGGATCTTCTGGTGGTGACGGACGAGGTCTACGAACATCTGGTCTATGACGGCGTCCGACACGTCAGTTTCGCGTCGCTGGACAGTGGCGCGAAGAGGCGGACGATCACCGTGAACAGTCTTTCGAAGACATACGCGATGACCGGGTGGCGCATCGGGTTCGCCGGAGGTCCGGCCCCTCTCATAGGAGCCATGTCGAAGCTCCAGGGGCACGTCTCGGGCAACGTGAACTCCGTGACGCAGAAGGCCGCGATCGAGGCGTTGCGGGGACCGCAGGACGCCGTCGAGGTCATGCGGACGCGCTACGAATCCCGGAGGAATCTGATGATGGAGCTCGTTGACGCGATCCCGGGGCTCCGTGCGGTCACGCCGCAGGGAGCCTTCTACCTCTTCACCGACGTCCGCGGACTGTACGGCAGGAGCTGGAAGGGCGGTGTCCTCGGGAACGACATCGACGTCGCGGAGTTTCTGCTCGCCGAGGCGCACGTCGCCGTCGTTCCCGGAGAGGCGTTCGCGTACGGCGGATTAGATCGGAAGAGCGTCGTGTAGGGAAAGAGTGTAGATCTCGGTGGT
>CALFXN010000183.1 GCA_937957815.1 uncultured Synergistales bacterium | reverse complement strand
AAAGGAGAACGCTATTCCCGAGACGGGAAGAAAACGGGCCGCGAGGAAGAGGGCTGCCGCCAGCCCTGCAAGAAGGGACGCCTCAACCATATTTCGCGTCGAAACCACGGGGTTCCTCCTCTTCAGACGACATGAAAAAGAGGGGAGAAGCGATTCCGCCGCCCCCCTCGAACAGTGATCGTACCGATTTCCGGCGAATCCGCTAGTCTACGGCGTAGGGAAGCAACGCCATATAACGCGCCCGCTTCACCGCGATCGTCAGCTGACGCTGATGCTTCGCGCAGTTTCCGGAAACGCGCCGCGGCATGATCTTGCCGCGGTCACTGATGTATTTGCGGAGTTTCTCGACATCCTTGTAATCGACGTGCTCGATCTTGTCGACACAGAAAAAACAGACCTTCGGGCGACGTTTCCCGCCCCTGCGGCCCGCACCGCCACGCGGTCTGTCACCGCCCGCCGCGCCACCCGCAGCTCCGGCTCCGTATGCGGCCATGCGTGGTCCTCCTTTCGTCCCCTAGAAGGGGATTTCAACCTCATCTTCATTTCCGGCGTCCACCTGGGAAATATCCATCGGGAAATCATCCCCACCGAACCCCTTTTCCCGAAGACTGCCGAACTCTCCACCCTCGGAAGCCCCCTGCTCGTCGGACTTCCTGCCGCCGAGGAACACCACGCTCGATGCGACGACCTCGGTCACCCATCGCTTCGTACCGTCCTTGGCGTCGTAGTTCCGGACCTGGATACGCCCCTCGACAAGAACGGGACGCCCCTTCCGGAGATACTTCTCACAGTTTTCCGCCTGCGCCCCCCAGACAACGACGGGAACGAAGTCCGTTCGTTCCTGGAGATCGCCGCCGGCTCCCTTCCACTGGCTGCCGATGGCCACCGTGAAACTCGCGACGGCCTGCTTGTTGACGGTATACCTGATCTCGGGATCCTTCGTCAGATTCCCCATCAGGATAACCTTGTTGAACCCCCGGGCCATCGGACTACTCCTCGTCGAGGCAGACGATCATGGTTCTCATCACGTTCTGCCGCAGCCCCAGAAGTCGCTTGAGTTCGACGATCCGGTCCGGTTCTACGGAAAACGCGGTGAGCGAATATACCCCCTCCTGCTTCTTCCGGATGGGATACGCAAACCGCCGCTTCCCCCAAACATCCGTCTTGGCAACCTCTCCGCCAAGTGTTCGCACGACCTCTTCCACCTTCGCGATCTCTTCCTTCGGGTCTTCGAGATCCGCGCTGACGATCATCATCATTTCGTACGGTCGCACGCCTGTCACCTCCTCCCTATGGACATATGGCCTCGTTCCCGAGGCAGGGAAATACAAAACAGGATTATACGCTTCCATCATTTTTTCGGCAACACATCCCCGGATGTGATGATGATCTTGTAGATCTTTTCTCCGGGCATGGCGAGATTGTATTTGTCCCTCGCCATGTGGGCGACCCCTTCTTCGGTGCTGTAGAACGAAATCTGCTCACGCATTTCCTGAAGGGCCCTCGTCTTCCCGACGAGAAGCTCCATCCGGCTGTCGATCGTCGCCGAAAGTTCGTGGATCTCTCTCAGTTCGATGACGTACGCGGTCCCCATAATCGTAGCGAAGAGCGCGACCGCCGCGGCGAGGACGACCCAGCGGAGTCTGAGCACGGCTACATCTTCTCGGGCGCCGACACTCCGAGAAGGCGAAGCGCGCTTCCGAGGACGATGCCCGTCGCGCGGACGAGCAACAGACGCGCCTTCACGATCTTCTCCTCTTCTCCGAGAATGCGGTGCGCGTTGTAGAAGGAATGGAAATCCCCCGCAAGCGAATACGCGTACGACGCGATGACATGGGGAGCCAGTTCGCGCGAGGCCTTTCCGACTTCCTTCGGAAACGAATCGAGCGTTGCGACCAGACGCTTTTCCTCGTCCGACGCATACTCGAAGCCGCGCAGGACAGCGGGATCGGGAAGCGGGATGCCACGGGCTTCCGTCTCTCTGAGGACGCTTCGGATCCGCGCATGGGCGTACTGGATGTAATAGACCGGATTTTCATTGGACTGCTGCTTCGCGAGCTCGAGATCGAAATCGAGATGGCTGTCGCTCCGGCGCATGACGAAGAAATACCGCGTCGCGTCCACACCGACCTCGTCGAGAACCTCGCGAAGCGTCACGAATTCGCCGGATCTCGTGGACATCGCGACGGGAGTGCCGTCGCGCAGCAGATTGACGAACTGGATCAGCAGGACGGAGAGGTCCTCGGGATCTCTCCCGAGCGCTTCGACGGCCGCTTTCATCCTCGGCACGTATCCGTGATGGTCCGCGCCCCAGATATCGATGACCTTCGAAAATCCCCGGTCGAACTTGTTCTTGTGGTACGTGATATCCGACGCGAAATATGTCGGAACCCCGTTCGACCGGATCAGGACGCGATCCTTTTCGTCGGTGAAACCGGTCGCCTTGAACCAGAGCGCTCCTTCATGCTCGAAGGCGAAATCCCGGTTCTTCAGAAACTCCATCGTCTTCGGAACGTCATCCGCGACATAGAGGTCCTTCTCGGAGAACCAGACGTCGAACCGCACGCCGAAATCGGAAAGATCGGACCTGATGGTCGCGAGGATCCGGTCTCCGGCAAACTGCCTGAAGTACGGAAGCGACTCCTGCAACGGAAGAGCGAGGAGCGAATCGCCCTTTTCGGCGATCACGGCCTGGGCGAGATCGTAGATATACGCGCCCTTGTATCCGTCCTCGGGAAACGGAGCCCGTTCCCCCTTTCCCAGAAGTTCGAAGTACCGTGCCTGGGTCGAACGCCCGAGGATGGACATCTGGAGCCCCGCATCGTTGATATAGTACTCGCGTTGAACGGAGTATCCCGAAAAGTCGAGGATCCGGGCCACGATATCGCCCACCGCGGCGCCGCGTCCGTGTCCGACGTGCAGCGGCCCCGTCGGGTTCGCGCTGACGAATTCGACCTGGACCCGGCGACCGCCGCCGGTATCGCTCCGCCCGTACGTCTCCTCCTCCCGAAGGACCGTCGCAACCGTGTCGGACATCCAGGAATCCGTAAGAAAGAAATTCACGAATCCGGGTCCCGCGACTTCCGTCCGCGCGATGCCGTCTCCCACAGGAATATGACCGCACAACTTCGCGGCCACGTCGCGCGGATTCTTTCTGAGCGTCCGCGCGAGCTGCATCGCGACGTTCGTGGACCAGTCCCCCTGATCCTTTCTCTTCGGTCGCTCGAGCAGAACCTCCGGCAATACCGCCGGGTCGAAATCCATTTCGGAAGCGCACGAAAGGAGCGCCTCCCTGATGCGTGT
>CALFXN010000182.1 GCA_937957815.1 uncultured Synergistales bacterium | reverse complement strand
AAACGGTAACGAAGAGTTTCCTGAAAGGTGTCCCATATCTTTCGTTGATCGAAATTCCGGCTGATACGTACCGGGGCGTCACGACGGGAATCCTGACCGTGGCGAGTCCCGCCATTCTGAGCGCGGAAGCCGGACTTGGCGAGGCGACGGTCTACAAGATCACGAAGGCCGTGTTCGAACATCTGGGTGATCTTGCGGCCGTCCACGCCCAGGGCAAAATGATCACGCTGAAGACCGCTCTCAGCGCGATGTCGGTTCCCCTGCATCCGGGCGCGGAGAAATACTACCGGGAAGTCGGCGTTCTGAAATAGGCACCGAACGTGTTGCAGGCGGGTAGAGGTCTTTTTCGTACTGAAAACTCTGCCCGCTTTTGAAGGACGGTGATGAAAAGTCCCTTCACTCTGGAAACGAACAATCCTGTATGCACTTTCCCTTGTCGTAACCGGGTTCCTTTCGGCAGGACTCCTGTATTTTGTAATTCTACTGGAAATCGATCATTACGAGGGGAAGGAAACGATTCTTTTCCGAAAACGGGTCGAGCAGGGATACTCGTTTGCGACAGTGATCCGGCACTCGGTTCATCATTCCCCTGTTTTCGAGTATTACTCCATAGATGCGAACGGTGGAATCGTGCTCACGGAAACAAGGCTTCAGGATCTCGGATGGGGAGTTCCATCATCTTTCAGGGAGCATTGCAGATTCCAGGATAATTTTCTGATCATCGAAGCGATAAACAGACCGATCGGCTTCATCCCGTTCAGGGTGAGCCATATGACCGGACCATACCTTTTGCTCGATGACGGCTACAGACGAATTGATCTTGCGACGATTGTCGAGGACGGTGAAAGAGTCGATATCCGGACGCGAAGAGTCTCTCTTCTGGAGTATCTGATACGAGGTGAGATCGATGCTTTTCCTGGACAGAAAAAAGAAAAAGCCGCTTCCTGTGGCCGACTTCAGAGAACTGGACGACGTATTCAACAGGAATCGTGATCTAACGGGAGTCGCCGGTCGCATCTGCTGTGCGCTTGCGGTCGCCATGTCTCTTTTTCATTTGTATTCCTCGGGCGCGAGCATGCTTCCCCAAATGCAGCACCGTGCAATACACCTGGCTTTCGCGCTTTCTCTGACGTTCTTTCTCTACCCGTCTTCCAGCGGATACAGAAAGAAGCTTCCATGGTTCGACTGGGTCGCCGTCGCACTTTCCCTTGGAATCGGAGCCTACCTGACTCTGGACTATATCAATCTGGTCGCGAGAGCGGGAGATCCCGCGACACGAGATCTCGTGTTCGGCGGAATCACCATCCTTCTCGTTCTGGAAGCCACGAGAAGGACCATGGGGTGGCCTCTGGTCATCGTTGCCGCGGGATTTCTGCTGTATGCGTTCTTCGGTCACCTGATCCCAGGAGCTCTCGGACACAAGCGGTACGACCTGTCCCGGGTCATCGAGCATATGTTTCTGACGAGCGAAGGTATCTACGGAGTTTCGATATACGTCACTGCGACGTATGTCTTCGTGTTCATCCTGCTCGGGTCTTTCCTGACGGAGACGGGGGGCGCGCAGTCCTTCATCGATCTCGCTTTTTCCGTCACCGGAAGATACAGGGGCGGCCCGGCGAAAGCCGCAGTCGTTGCGAGCGGCCTTATGGGAACAATATCGGGAAGCTCCTTCGTGAATGTCGCCGGAACCGGGACGTTTACGATCCCCCTCATGAAAAGCGTCGGATACAAACCGGAGTTCGCGGGCGGCGTCGAAGCGGCGGCTTCTTCAGGCGGACAGATCATGCCTCCGATAATGGGAGCCGCAGCCTTCATCATGGCGGAGATGACGGGCGTTCCCTACGGCAAACTCGTTGTCCATGCAACGATTCCCGCAGTCCTGTTTTATCTTTCGGTATTTCTCATGGTCGATCTCGAGGCGGCGAAGATGGGGCTGAAAGGATTGTCGAAAGCGCAGCTTCCGGGATTTCTGAAAACCCTCGGAAAGGGAGCGTTCCTGCTCCTGGCCCCACTGAGCATTTTCTATATGCTGCTGGCGGGCTATTCTCCGATAAAGGCTTCTTTTACCGCTGTAATCATGGTTATCGTCGCAAGTTTTCTGAGAAAGGAAACGAGGCTTTCGCCAAGGAAGTTTCTCAGAGCGCTCGAGATGGGCGCGCGCGGGTCCCTGAGCGTTATAGCGGCCTGCGCCGTGGCCGGGGCTCTCCCCGGACCCGGCAACCACCCCGCACC
>CALFXN010000181.1 GCA_937957815.1 uncultured Synergistales bacterium | reverse complement strand
CCACCGAGATCTACACTCTTTCCCTACACGACGCTCTTCCGATCTCACCGACGGCTTCAAGATCATCGACAAATACACGCTGATCGTCAGGACGCGGGGCCCCGTCGGCGGCTGGCTCGAATCCATGAAGCACCCGTACGCGAGCATTTTCAGCAGGAAGGCCGTCGAGGAGGGCGGGAAGGAATACTTCCGGAACCCCGTCGGAACCGGCGCCTTCAGGTTCAAGAGCTGGGTCAAGGGCGAGCGCATGGAACTCGCCGCGTTCGACGACTACCACGGGAAGAAGCCCGCGTTCAAGAACTTCAACATCGTCGTCCTGCCCGACGACAGCAGCCGCGTCATCGCGCTCGAGACCGGAAAGGTCGACATGATCTACGCGCTGCCGCCGACCGACTTCGACAGGCTCGACGCGTCCGCGGGCGCGAAGGCCTTCAAGGCCCCCGGGCTCGGCCTGATCTACCTCGGAATGAACACGCAGAGGAAGCCGCTCGACGACCCGCGCGTGCGTCTCGCGATCGAATACGCGATCAACAAGGAAGCCTACGACGCGATCGTGTTCCAGAAGAAATCGGCGCAGCCCGTCGGTCCGCTCGTCCCCGCGAGTACCTTCTCGCCGAAGGACGCGAAACCCTATCCCTACGATCCCGCGAAGGCGAAGGCGCTTCTCGCCGAGGCCGGATATCCGAAGGGCCTGACCGTGAACCTGTGGATCAGCAACTTCCAGGACCGCGTCAACGGCGCGACGGTCATCCAGTCGATGCTCGCGCAGGTCGGGATTACGGTCAACATCCAGGTCTTCGAGTCCGGCGTGTTCGACACGAAGGTCAAGACGAACGAACAGGACATGATCATCAGCACGTGGGGTATGCAGACGAACCGCGACGCGGGCCAGTTCTGGCTTTCGCTCTTCCACTCGGCGAGCGTCGGCTCGACGAACTGGACCGTGCTCAGGGACAAGGAAGTCGACGAGGGGCTCGACGCGGTCAACTCGACCGTCGACGATGCGAAGCGGACCGAGCTGTTCCAGAAGATCTGGAACCGGCTCGACACGCTGCATCCGTTCGTCTCCCTCGCGGTTCCGAACGAACTCTACGGCGCGAGGAAGGATCTCGTCGGCCTCGAGGAATTCTACGACGGCCGCCTGAACTACCTCGGAAACCTCACGCTGAAGGACTGACGCACCCGCTCGGGACCGCGAGGGGAAAGCCCCCCGCGATCCGAAGCCCCGAAACGGAAGATGTCGGAAAGAGAACGCAGGAGAGAGGATACAAACATCCGCGAAAGGAGAGTCCGATATGAAGAGAAACGTGCTCGCACTGCTCGCACTGCTTCTTCTGAGTGTCGCTTCCACCGGGTTCGCGAAGGGGCTCGAAACGCTGACGGTCGGCCTTCCGGGCGACGCCAAAAGCCTCGATCCGCACCAGGCCACAGATACGATGTCGTTCTCTGTCGCAAAACATATCAACGAGCCGCTTGTGACCGTGGACGGCAAAACCAAACAGCTTGTGCCCGTATTGGCGGAACGCTGGGAGATCGTGGATCCGCAGACGTACAGGTTCCATCTCAGGAAGGGCGTAAAGTTCCACAACGGAGATGAGCTGACGGCCGACGACGTGGTCTTTTCCCTCAAACGCGCCGCGACGACCTCCGTGCATGCCGGATCTTCGGGCAAGTACATTGATCCCGAGGGGTTCCAGATCATCGACAAATACACGGTGATCGTGAAGACCCGCGGTCCTGTGGGCGGCTGGCTCGAATCGATGAAGCACCCCTACGCGAGCATCTTCAGCAAAAGAGCCGTGGAAGAGGGCGGAAAAGAATATTTCCGGAACCCCGTCGGTACGGGAGCCTTTCGGTTCAAGAGCTGGGTGAAAGGCGAGCGGGTTGAACTGACGACCTTTCAGGACTATCACGGAAAAAAACCGGCTTTCAACGATCTGATTTTCATTGTTCTGCCCGACGACAGCAGTCGGGTCATCGCGCTGGAAACCGGAAAAGCCGATATGATCTACGCCGTGCCTGCGAGTGACTACGAACGGCTGAACTCGTCTTCCAACGTCAAGGTCGTTATGGGACAGGGGCTCCGCCTTCTCTACCTGGGCATGAATACGCAGAAAAAACCGCTCGACGATGGCCGCGTGCGGCTCGCGATCGACCTCGCGATCAACAGGGAGGCCTACGGCGCGGTCGTCTATCAGGGCAAATTCACGGCGCCCGCAGGGCCGCTCGTCCCCGCGAGCACGTTCTTGCCCGCAAAGGCCGCAATCACTCCGTTCGACCAGGCCAAGGCGAAGAAGCTTCTGGCCGAGGCCGGATACCCTGACGGATTGACTTTGAGTCTCTGGACGGGGAATTTTCAGGATCGCGTGAATGGCGCGACCGTTATCCAATCGATGCTCGCGCAGGTCGGCATCAAGGTCAATATCCAGGTCTTCGAGTCGGGATCCTTCAACACGAAAATGAACGGGACCGATCACGATCTCTATATCAGCCAATGGGGCATGCAGACCACGCGCGACGCGGGGAACTGGTGGAGATCCCTGTTTCATTCGTCGAGCATCGGATCGAACAATTGGGCGCTGCTCAAGGACTCCGTCGTAGACGGAGAACTTGACAGGGAACAGGCTGTCGTCGATGCGACGGAGCGGACGACGCATCTCGCAAAGATCTGGGACAGGCTCGTCGAACTTCGCCCGATCGTCCCGCTCGTCGTACCGAGCGAACTTTACGGCGCCCGGAAAAATCTCGTCGGTGTCGAAGATCTCTGTGACGGCCAGATCAACTACCTCGGCAATCTCACGCTGAAAGACTGACGCCAAAAAAGGGAAACCGAACATCCGCGAAAGGAGTGTCCGATTATGAAGAGAAACGCGTTCGCATTGCTCGCACTGCTTCTTCTGAGCGTCGCTTCCGCCGGATTCGCGAAGGAAATCGAAACGCTGACGGTCGGCCTTCCGGGCGACGCGAAGAGCCTCGACCCGCACAAGGCCGTGGACACCATGTCGTTCGCCGTGATCCGGCATATCAACGAACCGCTCGTGACGGTCGACTGCGTCACGAAGGAGATCGTCCCCGTTCTCGCGGAGCGATGGGAGATGCTTGACGACCATACCTACAAGTTCTATCTGAAGAAGGGCGTCAAGTTCCACAACGGCGAGGAGCTGACCGCCGACGACATCGTCTTCTCGCTCAAGCGCGCGGCGTCGCCCGAATCGCTCTTCGCGAAATCGAGCGGAAAGTACATCGACACGGAAGGGTTCGAGATCGTCGACAGATACACGGTCATCGTGAGAACGAACGGCCCCGTCGGCGGCTGGCTCGAAACGATGAAGCACCCCTACGCGAACATCTTCAACAGGAAGGCCGTGGAGCAGGGGGGCGCCGATTACTTCAGAAACCCCGTGGGCACCGGCGCGTACCGCTTTAAAAAGTGGGTCAAGGGCGAGCGCGTCGAGCTGACCGCGTTCGATGACTACCACGGCGCGAAACCCAACGCGAAGACCCTCATCTTCCTGATCCTTCCCGACGACAGCAGCCGCGTGATCGCGCTCGAAACCGGCAAGGTGGACCTCGCGTACGCCGTTCCCCCGAGCGATTACGCCCGCCTGAATTCGTCGGCGAATCTCAAGGCCGTCAAGGCCCCCGGCCTCAGACTTCTGTACCTCGGAATGAACACGCAGAAAAAGCCGCTCGACGATCCGCGCGTGCGCGAAGCCGTCACCTGCGCCATCAACAGGGACGCGTTCGGCGAGGTCGTCTACCAGGGCAATTCGGTCAAACCGATCGGGCCGCTTGTCAACGCGAGTTCGTTCACGCCGAAGGACCCGAAGTTCACCGGCTTCGATCCGGCCCGGGCCAAGGCCCTTCTGGCCGAAGCGGGATATTCCAAGGGGCTGACCCTCAACCTCTGGACCGCGAACTTCCGCGACCGCGTGAGCGGCGCGACGGTCATTCAGTCGATGCTCGCGCAGGTCGGCATCACCCTGAACATCCAGGTCTTCGAGACCGGCGTGTTCGACGGCAAGGTCAAGACGCACGAACACGACCTCATGATCGGGACGTGGGGGATGCAGACGAACCGCGACGCGGGGCAATACTGGATGGTGCTCTTCCACTCGGGCGGCATCGGCGCCACCAACTGGGCGCGTCTGAACGACCCGGTCTTCAACGCGGACATCGAAAAGGCCCAGCGGACCGTCGACGCCGCGGAACGCACGGCGCTCCTCCAGAAGATCTGGGATCGGCTCTGCGAACTGCACCCGGTCGTTCCGCTCGCGATCGCCGACGAACTCTACGGCGCGCGGAAGGATCTCACGGGCGTGGACAACTTCTGCGACGGCCAGATCAACTACCTCGGAAACGTCTCAATGAAGTAACGCGCCTCTTTCCCATCAGGCGGCGTGTTGTCCCGCTTTGTCTTCCAAAGAGACGAAGCGGGACTTCATCCCGCAAGAATACAGACAGGAGAAACCATGATCGATCGCGATCGTCTGAACCGGCTGGTGGACATATTGAACGAAGCGAAGCTGGACGCCGTCTTTATCGCGCCGTCCTCTGACCTCAAGTATCTCACGGGCCTCGACATGAAGCCCGATTCACGGCTCAAGGGAGCTCTTGTCACGCGGGAGGGAGCGAGCTTCTTCCTGTGTCCTTCTCTGTATCGGGACGATGTGGAAAGCATCCGGGGCGACATCCCGATTCTGGAATGGAGCGACGCGGAGTGTTTCCCGGACGCGTTCCGGCGGGGAATTCGCCGTGTCGGTCTGCCGGCTTCGATGCCGCGCGTCGCATTCACGCGCGGCATCGAAGCCGGCGATATGCTTGACGCGGTCGAGGGATTGAATGCGGTCTGCGTCAATGGCTTCACGCTCCTGTCGCCCATGAGATCCGTGAAGAGCGTGGAGGAACAGCGCCGTATGCGGCACGCCTCACAGATGAACGACGAAATGATGAAGGCGGTGCAGACGTACATCCGACCTGGTATCTGTGAAAGCGACATCGAAAAATTCATTATGAACTTTCACGAGTCTCACGGAGGAAAGCCACGAGTCCCTGGCGTCGCGACGGGCGTCAACAGCGCGAGGCCCCACTATGCGCGAGACAACAACCGCGCCGTGGAAGAACGCGATATCGTCATGATCGATTCGGGAGGGTGGTACGACGGATACAGCCACGACATGACACGAACCTTCTTCGTCGGTTCTCCGACGGACGAACAGCGGCACGTGTACGAGACGGTTCTGAAGGCACAACTCGCTGCAGAAGCCGTGGTTCGCGTCGGCGCAATTCCCCGCGAGGTCGACAGGGTAGCACGCGACATCATTGCGGGGCAGGGATACGGGGATGCCTTCAACCATCGCCTCGGACACGGAATAGGGATGGATGGTCATGAGTCGCCGTACATCTCTGAAGCGAACGTGACGCCTCTCGTCGAAGGTAACTGCTTCAGCATCGAGCCCGGGATCTATCTCAGGGGAAAGTTCGGCGTTCGTATCGAGGATCTGGTCATGTTGACCGGATCGGGCAAAGAGATCATCAACCTGTTCCCCAAGGAACTTATCATCCTGTAAAGACGTTTCATCAAAGGCGGTGATTTTCATGGCATCGGACATTCTTGCGAAAGCTCTCCAGATAAAGGACTCCATCGCGCAGGCGAAGCACCGGATCCACAGGGAGCCCGAACTCGGAATGAAGGAGTTCGCGACGACCGCGTTCGTCCGGTCGGAACTCGAAAAAATGGGAATCGGGACGATCCCTCTCTCTCTCGACGTCGGCGTCCTCGGGATCATCCGGGGCGAAAAGGGCGGGCCCGGCCGTACGGTCGCGCTCCGCGCCGACATGGACGCCCTGCCGATCCAGGAAACGACGGACGCGCCGGACAGGTCGATCGTTCCCGGCGTCATGCACGCGTGCGGGCATGACGCGCACACCGCGATGCTCCTCGGTGCGGCGAAAATCCTGTCGTCGATGAAAGACGCCTTCTCCGGAACGGTCAGGCTCATCTTCCAGCCGGCCGAGGAAACACTCGACGGATCCACGTACATGATCGAACAGGGAGCTCTCGGGCGCCCCGAAGCGGACGTCATCATGGGAATTCACGCCATTTCGACGTATCGCGTCGGGGAGATCGCGCTGCGCGAGGGCCCCTCGATGGCCTCGTCCGACTTCTTCACCGTCCGGATGACGGGAACGGCCGGACACGGAGCATACCCGCACCGCGTAGGATCGGACGCCGTTCTCGCGGCGGCGAACGCCGTCATGGCAATCCAGAGCATCGTTACGCGCCAGATCGATGCCATCGACAGCGTCGTCATCTCCGTGTGCGAAATCCACGGAGGCACGGCGAAGAACATCATTCCCGCGACGACCGAGTTCTCGGGTTCGGTCCGGTGTCAGAATCCCGAGACGCGGAAGACCATCGAAGGACGCATCCGGAACGTCGTCGAGGGGATCGCCGGGACGTACCTGTGCCGGGCGGACCTCGAGTATCACTATGGCGTTCCGCCGCTCGTCAACGCGCCGGAAGCGACCGCGATCGCACGGCGAAGCGCGGAAAAGATCGTCGGCTCCGAAAATGTCAGACGTATCGACGTTCCGGCAATGGGCTCCGAAGACTTCTCGCGATACCTCGAGCACGTTCCGCAGGGAGTCTTCGCGCGTCTGGGGATCGGCATTCCCGGCGCAGATCCCCAACTGTTCCACAACGGCGACTTCTTCTTCCCGGACGAAGCGCTTCCGTTCGGGACTGCGCTGTTCGTCCAATTCGTTCTCGACATCAATTCATAGGCTCCACGCAATCCCAAGGAGGATTCTCACATGAAAATGACGCACAGGCAGCGAATCGAGGCCGTTCTGGCCTTCAAAGAATCGGACCGCGTTCCCTACAGCATGTGGATGCACTTCCCCAACCGCGACAGGCACCCGCGGCGCCTCGCGGAACTCAGTTTGGAGCTTCAGCGGCGTTACGACCTCGACTTCGTCAAGTTCATGCCGTTCGGCCTCTACACCACGGTCGACTACGGCATCGATCTCGACGTCTTCCCGGGCTTCGTGAATCCGCCCGTCGCCCGCAAGCCCCTGATCGAAAAGGTCGAAGACTGGGACCGAGTCCGCTTTATGCCCGGCACCGAGGGCGAATACGCGATCGTCCTCGAGGCACAGCGGATCCTTTCGACCATGACGGAGGAGCGCGTGCCGTTCCTCCAGACCGTCTTCAGCCCGATGACGACGGCGGCGAAGATGTGCTGCCCAGAAACGCTCGTGGAACATATCCGGCAGGATCCCGTCCGGGTCCGTCGCGTGCTCGAAATGATCACGGCGGCGACGCTCCAGTTCGTGAAGGAGTCCCTGTCGCTCGGCGCGGACGGCTTCTACTTCGCGACGCAGATGTCAACGACGGACGTTATCGACCGCGCGACGCACGAGGCGTTCGTGAAGCACTACGACCTGCAGGTGCTGAACGCGGTCCGAGGTTCGGCGTGGTTCAACGTGCTCCACATCCACGGCGCGAACGCGATGCTGCGCGACGTCCAGGACTACCCCGTCCAGGCGCTGAGCTGGCACGACCGGGACGACGGCCCCTCGATGGACGAGGTGCGCACGTTCAGCGACAAGGTCTTCATCGGCGGCATGAGCTGGGGGAAGAACTGGCTCGACAAGACGGACGCGGAAGTCGTCGCCGAGGTCCGGGAAGTCGCCGCGCGACAGGGCGGCAGGGGCATCATCCTCGGACCGGGCTGCATCATCGACTCGTCCACGCCCGCGGAACGGCTGGATCTCGTCCGGAAGACCGTCCTCGAACTCGCGCGGGGGTAACGGCCGCCTTCAAAGGTCGGAGCGAAGACGCGAAAGCCGATTCCCTCTGTTCGGGGAATCGGCTTTCGCGTCTTCGCTATCAGGGATGTCGCGTCAGACCTTTGTTGCCCCGCGCCTCTTTCTGACGACCGCGAACAGCGATCCTCCGACGCAGAACGTCCCGATTCCGAAGAGTCCCGCGGGCGACAGCGCGATTCCCGGCAGCCCCCACGTGACCTTCACGTCCGATCCCTCGAAGTGGACGATGACGCCGAAACTCGTGTTCGCGACTTTCGTGAGATTCAGGATCGCCATCTCCCCCGGACCGATCGCGCTTGAATCGTCGGTCCTGAGAGCCGGGGAGGAGGGATCTCCGAAGGTCGGGCGAAGGCCGTCGGAGCCTCCCCGCAGCCGAACGACATCCGTTCCGAAATTCGCGACCGCGAGGAGAAACTCGCCCTCTTTCGGGGCGGGCGAGAACTCCGGGACGACGATCCGTCCCGACACGGAGAGCGTCTCTCCGAGCTGTTTCGATCCCGCGAAGCCCTTTTTCGGGTCGTAGACCGCGAACGCGACTCTCGTCCCGCGGTCGAGACGCACGATGTCGACCGGAAGCGTCGCCGTCTTGCCCTTGAAATCGGCGGAAATCACGCCAGATACGACGCGCGCGTCGTTCCCTCCTTTGAAGTTCCACATGATGCGCCAGGATTTCCGCTCCTTCGAGACTTCGACCGTCTCCGAATCGAGTCCGAGAATGGCGACTGCGTCTGCGAACTCCTTCGGCTTCCCCCCGCAACCGCAGCTGCACCCCAGATCGAGATCCGCGTCAAGAGATCCGCTCGGCCCCGGCGAGCGGATCAAGAGACGGTCCGCATAGCCGCGGTCGCCGAACGTCACCTCGGGGAACCCCTTCAGCGACAGGTGAATCGCGTCGTCCACCCCCATGATCCTGAGTTCCTTCGCGCTTCGCCGGAGCGCGATCGCGTCGGGCGACGAGACGAGCGGTCCGAAGACCGGAGCCTTCTTCGCAGGGGCTGTCGGGACGGGCTTCTGCAGCGCTTCAGCCCCCGCCGCGCACACTCCCGAAAGCAGCAGGACACACACCAGTCCGCGAAGAATCCTTCGGACCTCCGGATGCTCCCTAACGGTTTTCTTCACTATCATTCGATTTCCTCCTCGAGAAAGACGATGCAGCCGTTTCCGGCGTTCAGAGAAAGGGAACGGTCGAAGACAGTCTTCGCGCGCCTCCGGCCTCCCGATCCCGCCAATCGCAAACCATGCACGACGTGCATACG
>CALFXN010000180.1 GCA_937957815.1 uncultured Synergistales bacterium | reverse complement strand
GTGGCTCTTTCAAAACAGAGAAGAGTGGCAACCCAGAACAGGATCAGCGGCACGAAGAGGATGAGTCCGCACTCCTGGCTCGAGAAAGAGAGCCGGAAGCTGACGATGAAGGGCGAGAACGGAATGACGCACGATTTCACTTCCGAAGACCTCGTTCCCTCCGTCCGGAAACTTCTCGCGGCGTTCATTGCCCGCCCCGTCTTCAAGGCGCTTCTCTGGAGAACGACGATTCTCCTCTCCGACGCCATCCACACGCCGAAACCGATTTTCGATCCCGGAGAACTGTCGCTCCTTCCGGAAACCAAGCGATGTACTCTCTGGATCGCCGATCTGACGCAATCTCAGGGGAAAGGAGTTTTCCGCCCGTATTTTCCGATGACCGACGAAGAATGCGGCGCTCTCCCCGATCCCCCCCACCTTTCCATCACGAACGGAAAGGGTGCGACTCACCTGAAGGCGACAGGCGTCACGCGTCGGCTCGTCGTCGCGAATCCCTCCCGTTGGTACCGTCCGATCCTCCTGGCCTCGGGCGCCCTTTTATGCGGATTCTCGGTGAATTTCGAGGACCTGTCGGAGACTGCCGCGACTCTCTGGGGCATGGTTCAGGAAGGACAGATACGCGGGCGCGATCTCGTGCTGGCGGCCGGGAACCCCGAAACAGACCGCATGATCCGCCACATCGTCGTCTATACCCGTCATCTGTCGTTCCTCGGGGATATTTCGCAGTCGTTCCTTCGCGACGGATACGATGTTCTCCGGGAGCGGGGGTACGTCAGGACCCGACGCATTCCGTTCTCCGAGGGGGCTCTCGGACCAGTCGAATACAAGGTGACGCTTTGCTCGCGCGAGGAGGACGGACGATTCGCGGTTGTCGCGGTTCCCGAAAAACTCACAAACCGTCACGATGGCGACATTGTCCTCGAAATGCCGTCTGAAACCTACGAAAGAATCTGCGACGCGGACTCTTTCGGCGGGGCACGGGATGAATACGACTCGATCGCGAATCTCTTTTCCGCCATGTCCTTCAGTCGCTGGATCGCGTCGGTCGGAAGATTCCTCGAGGGGATCCTTCCATCCCTGGTCTGAGGACGACGCCTATGGGAGACGTCCGGGTCGGAACGTGTTCGTGGACGGACGCGACGTTGCTGCGGAGCGGATGGTATCCGCGCGGAACGAAGACCTCGGCCGCGTTGCTGCGATATTACGCCTCGAACTTCACGACGGTCGAGGTCGACAGTACGTTCTATGCATTCCCTGACCGCACCCGGATATTCCGCTGGATTGCCCGGACACCTCCCGGTTTTCTCTTCAACGTGAAGGTGTGGGGGCTTTTCACGTACCACGACGTCCGCCGTTCGAGTATTCCGGAACAGTTTCGCGCCATGGTGTCCGGTACGGACTCCGACCGGGTGACGTTGAAGGATGTTCCGAAGGATGTCCGGGGCGAAGTGTGGAACTCCTTCGCCCAGGTGCTTGAACCGCTGCATCAGGCGAAGCGTATGGGGTATCTCCTTTTTCAGCTTCCACCGTGGATTCGCTATTCTGAAGACGCCCTGCGCTATGTCCGCCGCGTCGCCGAAGTGACGCCTCCCTTCCGTGCCGCTTTTGAAGTCCGTCATCGCTCATGGCTCGAACCCGGGGTTCGGGAGAGATTCCTCGAAACCCTGCGGGAGGGAAATCTCGCGTATGTCGTAGTCGACGAGCCACAGCTCCGCTGGACGGTCCCTCCGCAGATCCATGTCACTGCGGATTGGGGGGCCGTAATCCGCTTTCATGGACGAAACCGCGTGGCGTGGCAGAAGGGAGCGGTTCCCGTCGCGGAAAAATTCCGATATGCCTACGACTCGACGGAACTCACGGCATGGGGCAGGGAACTTCTCTCTCTTTCGGACCGGGTCGAACGACTCTTCGTCATGTTCAACAACTGCTTTCGGGACTATGCGGTGTGAAACGCGGCGACGATGCGATGTCTTCTCGGTGGAGAGTGCCGCGATCCGCTCGATTTGCAGGGACATCTCGACTTCGGCGAATCCGGACGAGGAGCGGAGAATGTTTCTGGTCCTGCGGGCGGAGACTGAGGCGGCACAGAACTTGCCAAATTAACAGAACAGAGGTATAATTCAGTCGTAAAGAACGGGCATCAACCCGATTGCGAGGGGGGATCTGCGGGAATGAAACGAATGCGGCTGATCAAACCTCAGGGAATTCCAACTCAATAGGAACACGTGCAACGGACCGGCAGCGTGGTCCGCAAAAGTTTCCGGAATGGAAACGAGAGTAGTGAGGCATGGGGAGCGGGATTGACGGACATCCCGCTCCCCGTTTTTTAACCCCGCCACAGCCGCCGGAAGAACCGTCGCTCCCCGGTGCCGACTCCGGAGCGGTCCGGGTCGACACGACGAATCCCGAAAAGTCGGACACAAGAAGAAAAAGAGACCCGCGCTGAATGTGCTTCCCGAAAATCACCGGCGTACTGTGAGGGGATATATCCTTCCCGACCTCGAGCGCGGCGACGATCCTGAAAAAGAAGCGAGATTTTCCCCGGAAGGCTAGAAGGTGACCTTCGGAACGACCCGATCCTGTTCTTCGGCTTCGAAGTAGGGCGCCTTCACATAGCCGAGGTTCCTCGCGACGAGAATGTGGGGGAACTTCGCGATGCCCACGTTGTACTCCCGCGCCGCGCCATTGTAGTACCTTCGTGACATCTGGATATCGTCCTCGACGGCGGCGAGCTGTTTCTGGAGGTCGAGGAAGTTCTCGTTCGCCTTGAGTTCAGGGTAGTTTTCGGCGACGGCGAAAAGGGATCGGAGCGATTGCGTAAGCATGTTCTCGGACTGAACCCTCTCCTCGACCGACGACGATTTCATGATCGCGGAACGGGCTTCTGTCACCTTCTGAAAAACTTCCTTTTCGTGCGCCGCATACCCCTTGACCGTTTCGACGAGGTTCGGGATCAGGTCGACGCGTCGCTTGAGCTGGACGTCGATGCCGCTCCACGCCTCGTCCTTCAGGTTGAACAGGCGGACGAGGCCGTTGTATATCGATATTCCCCACAGGACGATCACGACGAGAATTCCGAGAATGACGTACAGCGCGTTCATAGAGTTCCCTCCCTGAGATTCTGATAGAATCGACCGTCTTCATATTATAGTTCGGCCGATGCGGTTTCGCGTCCGGAAACGTTCACAGAGCGTTTCCGGCGGAATTTCGAGTATCTTCTGGAGTTTTCGCCGGTCTTCGATAACTTCCGGCGACTTCGAGATCTCCCGGGCGATCAGGGAAAACAATTCCTGCGGTGTCCCTTCGGGATTCCCGGAGAGCGAGCAGTAGACCCACTTCCCGCTTTTCCTGTCGGTTACGAGTCCTGTCGACTTCAGGACCGAAACGTGCTTCGAAACGGTCGAAGGACTGAGTTCGAGGGTTGCCATGATCTGTCCGAGACAGAGTTCGTGTCCGGGCAGCAGGAGAAGGATCCGGAGCCGCGTCTTGTCGGAAAGCGCCTTCAACGTTTCGAGAAGCGACTCCATGACCGTCACCGCGGCGCCGAGTAAATGAAGTAAAGACCGATCAGGACGATAACGGAACCGAGAATCCTGTTGACGACGTCGAGACGGTCGGACTCGCCCCAGCGCAGATACCGCGAGACGACGGACGTGAACGTTCCAGCCGCGAGAATGACCGAACAATGCCCGAGCGCGTACAGCAGTACGAGCGCGAGAGCGAGAGGCAGGTTGGCCGTTGCGGTCTTCATCGTGAGGGCGAGCAGCGGGGCGACGTAGGCGAAGCTGCACGGTCCCAGCGCGAGACCGGAAAAGAGCCCGAGCATCAGGGCGCCCTTCAGTCCTCCGCTTTTTCCGACAGACAGACCCCGTCCGATGAACCACGGGATCCGGACGACGCCGGCGAGATGGAGGCCGATCGCGATGAAGACGACGGCGACGACGTAATTGGTCACTCTTCCGATATCCGTCATGAGGATGCCGCTCGATGTGAGAACCATTCCGACGACGGCGAGGTTCACGAAAATACCCGACGAAAATGCGAGCGATGCGAAAAACGCACGTTTCGGGCTTGGATCCTCGTCGTTTTCGATATATCCGACGACGAGCGGGATCGTCATAAGATTGCAGGGACTCAGGAGTATGCTCAGGATTCCCCACGCAAATGCGGCCATGGGTGCGACCCAGGTCGCGCTGTGGAGAATGCCGTAGATGTTTTCGAAAAGGGAGTGGAGCATCCGCCTACTTCCCTTCGTCGACCCTGATCCCGACCTCGCCGAGCTTTTTCATGAAAGAATCGAGGGGGAGGTATCCGACGTGCGTTCCGAGGAGCTTTCCCTGCCCGTCCCTGAAGACGAGCATCGGAATGTACCGGACCTTGAATTCCTGCGCCAGCTGCGGATTCCGCATGATGTCGACCTCTTCGACGAGAACCTGTTTCCCGTATTTTTCGGAGAACTGCTTCAGCACGATCGACATCTGCTTGCACGCGGGGCAGCTCTGGGACTGAAGGATCATGACGAGCGGGAGCTTCCCGGGGACTGCGGGCCGTTCCTTCGCGGTCGTATCTTCCGGTCTGCGCATTACGAAGATTCCTGCGGCCGCAACGAGAACCAGCGCTATAATCACTACATTCCGGGTCTTTGGGGACATGGCGATCTCCTCCGTTCGTACGGTCAGTGAGAGTTCATTTTCATTTTCTGGAAAATGACGGTATCAGTATATCGGCGTCAGGGACCCCGTCAAGAGAGGAGAAATACGGAGATGGGTATAGCTCTTCACGATACCGCCGGCGAGGCGGTCGCCCTTTTCGACGAGGCGCGTAATGACGCCGGGGTTCCGATTTCCGTGCGGCGCGCGATCCATCAATTTCCGGAACTGGATTTCGACCTTGGACGGACTGCCGGAATGATCGAGGCCGAGTTGGTGCGAATCGGAGTCCGGACGAGGCGGTGCGCCGGGACGGGGATCGTCGGCGTGCTTCGCGGCGTCGCTCCCGGCCGGACGGCGGGCCTCCGCGCGGATATGGACGCGTTGCCGATCACTGAAAGTTCCGGAGCCCCGTTCGCGTCGCGGAATCCCGGAATCATGCACGCCTGCGGGCACGATATCCATATTGCGGGAGTCCTCGGGGCGGCCCGCCTTCTTTCGAGGCGTCGCGAACGCCTTCGAGGAAATGTCGTCTTTCTTTTCCAGCCGGCGGAGGAAACGTCCGGTGGGGCGCTTCCGATGATTCTCGATGGAGCGATCGACGATCCGACTCTTGATGCGATCTTCTCGTTTCACTGTTCGCCGGAACTGCCGGTCGGCAGCGTCGGAATGGCTCCCGGACGTTTCCGTGCCGCGTCGGATATGCTCGATTTTAGAATTTCCGGACGAGGGTGTCACGGCGCGGAACCACAGCGGGGGATCGATGCCGTCGTCGTCGCGGCGCATATCGTCTGTGCATTGCAGCACACTGTCGCGAGAATGACCGACCCCCGCGATCACGCCGTCCTCACGATCGGTGAGATTTCCGGAGGAAGAGCGCGGAACGTCGTGGCCGACTCCGTTTCGATGAAAGGCATTTTGCGGACCCTTTCCGGCGATTCGCGCTCACGTCTCCTCGGGAAAATCCGGGAGATCGTGACGGATGTCGCGGCCGCTTTCGGAGCGGAATGCTCGTTGACGAGACACGAAGGATATCCATGTCTCGTCAACGACCCGGCAATCACGGCGTTCGTCGGGAACTGCGCGGCGGATGCCCTCGGGCGGGAGAACGTCCGCGAGATCACGGAACCGAGCATGGGAGTGGACGACTTCGCGTACTTTCTCGAGCGCGTTCCCGGAACGTACTTCCTTCTCGGAACGGCCTCGCAGGCGAATGCCGCCCCGCTCCACTCACCGGAATTCGCTCCGGACGAAGGATCGATCGCGGTTGCTTCCTCGGTCTGCGCCGGAGCGTGCCTTCGTTTTCTCCGGGAGGGTCATCGAAAGTAATCGAACAGCGTCCCCATGTGGAACCCAGACAGGGTATACCTGTTGAAACGCTGATAGATCTTCTCGCGTCCCTCGACGAGTGCGGAGGATGTAATCCCGAGCCGGATCGAGAGCGACGCCTCGATATACGCGGCGAGTTTGTCGCAGGCCTCTATGACGCGTCCGTCAAGCGGGTTCGATTCCGGATTGTTGTGGTCCCCCGACATATCCGCGTCCGCGAAAACAGTCGGCATGGCGTCGCTTTCGGGCCATATCTTGTTCCGGAACTCGTCTTCGGTGAAATACGCGATCTCGGCGATCCACGATTCCGGAAGCAGCGGATAGATCTTTCCCTCCATCGCCTTGCGCTCGTAACGCCGGATCATGTCGTCGAACCCTTCGACCGAATTCTTGACCGGCGAGATGATATCGCGCGTGAGAACCTCCGGGAGGTCATGGAAGAGTCCGCCGAAAAAGTCGTTGTACGCGCGGCGAGGACAGGCCCCGATCTCGAGTGCGACGAGATACGACAGGATCGCCACGAAAAGCAGGTGTCCGAGGACGGATGTCTGCGGGATGCGCAGCGTCTGCGCCCATCTCTTCTGGAATCCGAGCTGGCCGACGAGGGAAACGAATCCGAGAACTCCCTTCTGGTCATCGGGCGCCTCCCAGGCCGTGAGGATCTCCCGGACCGAAGGGATGTCCGCGAGATCCTCGACCTGGCTGTAGATTTCCTTGCGGGTCTCCTCGATGCGGTACATCCTCCGGCTCCACTCGTACACGAAATCGAACTCCCATTTCGTCGCGAGGTAGTGTGCGGCCCGCAGGATACGCCGCTCCGGTGACGTCGCATCGGAAAGGATATATCGCTCGAAACGCCCGGAGAGGCCTCCCGGGAGGTACTCGAGGTCGGGACGGTACTGCGATGCCACCCAGACGTTGAGCTTTCGCCTCTGTTCCCGGTCTTCCATGAATCTGTGAAAGACCGGGGGCTTGATGTCCGTGAGGAGCACCCTGTGAAGGAACTCGAAAATCCCTCCTTCAATGAGCTCCGTCCAATCGATGGGGCCGTGCCCAAGGTCGATTTCTCTCCGCGCGAGAACGTATGCGATGACCATCTTGTGCGCCTGCTTGCCGAGTTCGGAAAAGGAAGATGGATGGGGGTGATCGTTCCATCTCTCGATGCTGGCCGCAGAAAAAACGCGTTCAATAAGTGATCTCGTAATCGTGGCAATCCCCTCCATTCGCTTCCTTCACGTTCCGGTGACTCATTATAGACATGGTTCGGGAGTTCCGGGCGGTGGGGTGAAACTCACCACCCTTCGCGTACGGGACGTTCGCTTCTTCGAGAGGAAGCCGCTTCGAGGAAGCGGCGAAAGAGCGGAAGCATCCCGTCCCCTCCTGCGACGAGCATCTCAGGATGCCACTGGACGCCGATGACGAAGGTTTTTTCCTTCATCTCCACCGCTTCGATGATTCCGTCTGAGGCCCTGGCGGTGACGACGAGCCCGTCGCCAAGAGTTTTCACGGCCTGATGGTGGAAGCTGTTGGTCCTGAATCGCGCCCCGAAAAGGGAAGCGACGAGCGAGTTCTCTTCCGCGAGAACGCTGTGCGTCGCGTTGCGGCGGTCGGCTTTCTGATCGTGGCATACGAGATTCTGCCGCAGCGAGGGAAGGTCCTGATGGAGCGTCCCTCCGAGAGCCACGTTGAGGATCTGTTCTCCACGGCATATGCCGAGGAGTGGAAGATCTCTCGATATGGCTTCCAGTGCCGTCGCGATGTGAAAAACGTCCTGTTCCGGATCGAAATACTCGATCGCCGGATGAGGCTCCTCGCCGTAAAGGGCGGGGTCGACGTCCGCACCGCCAGGAAGAAGGATCCCGTCGACGATTTCGAAAAGATCGCCGGGGAAGCCGTCCGCCTTTCCCGTGGGAACGATGAGAGGGCATGCGTTGCATCTTCTGAGTGCGTCGATGTAGTCCTTCGGAACGCAACATCGTTCGGGAACCGGTGAAAGGGGATCCGCCGAACGGAGAACGCCGGATGGAATGCCGATGATTGGAGAACGCACACGAAACACCTCGCTTGTAAGTTGGATATCGGGGGACGCGAAGCAATGACGCAGAATACAGTATAAGCGCAAAACTGAGTTGACTGAAACGACGGGAACCTTCATAATCCAGTATCGGCAAATGGACCCAGTCCTCTGCTGGGTTCTGGCAGTTTCTTTTTACCCGGGTAAGTGAAATGCAGTTAGCTTCAGCGGGAAACATCACCAAGAGGGAACTCAATTTCACACAAGAAAAGGAGATGGAAGGATGAAGCGTTTCACGAAACTGGCACTTCTTGCGGCAGCGGCGGCAATCTTCGCCGGCGCGTTCGCGGGCGTCGCGCTCGCGAAGGATACGTTGATCGTCGCGAACATCTACGATGCAAAGACTCTTGATCCGATCGCGACGAATGATGTTGCGACTTCCGGAATGTGCCTCCATGTCTATGACAATCTTCTTGCTCTCGGACCAGATGGCAAGCCGGTTCCGCAACTTGCTGAAAAGTACGAGATCGTCGATAACCTGACGTATAAATTTTCCCTTCGCAAGGGTGTCAAGTTTCATAACGGCGAGGAAATGAAGGCGGCCGACGTCAAGTACACCTTTGAACGTGCAAAAACCCCGGCAGGCGCCTCCATCCGCCAGTACGTCGACGATATCGATACGATCGAGGCCATTGACGATTATACGGTCGTCTTCAAGATGAAACGCCCCTTCACGCCGTTTTTGATGGCTCTGACGCACACGTGCGGCAGCATTCTCAACAAGAAAGCCGTCGAGGCTGCGGGTGACAGTTACGGCATGAATCCTGTCGGAACGGGTCCCTTCAAGTTCAAGAGCTGGGCGAAGGGCGACAGGATCACGCTTGAGAGGAATGAAGAATACTGGGGCAAGAAGCCGGCTTACAAGACGCTTGTCATGCGCTCCATTCCGGAGGCGACGAACCGCACGATCGAGCTCGAAAGCGGCGCGATAGACATCGCTTACCAGATTACGACGAACGATCTCAAGAGAGTTCAGGAAAACCCCAAGCTTTCTCTGATGCGCGTCGTTGATAACTCGACGACCTATATG
>CALFXN010000179.1 GCA_937957815.1 uncultured Synergistales bacterium | reverse complement strand
ATATTTCGAGAACCCATCGCGTTTGTTCCCGATTTCTCGCGGAATACCGCCGCCGCAATCCCGACGCGCGCGTATCTGTTCTTCCGCTCAGGGATGAGACCCTTGCGCCGCTTTCCTTCGAACGGATCACGAAGCGGGACGCCCTGCTCGCCGAAGGGGCGATGACGAACGACATGTTCGTCCACGCGATCCGGTTCGCCGAAGCCGACAGGATCCTCGTCGGAGCGCCGTACTGGGATCTCATGTTTCCGTCTCTTCTCAAGATCTACCTTGAGAACGTCTCCGTCTGCGGAATCACCTTCCGATACTCGGAGACCGGCCCGAGAGGACTTTGCAGGGCGGAGAAGCTGCTCTACGTGACGACGGCCGGGGGGGTCATCGGAGCGTTCGACTTCGGTTCGGAATATCTCCGGGGGTTGTGCACCCTGTTCGGAATAGCGGATTTTCAGTCGTTCCCTGTGGAAGAGCTCGATATCCGCCGGGATGCCGCGGACGACATTCTCGAAGAGGCGCTCGGATCCGTCGAGCGTCTTGCGGCCCGGTGGTAATCACTCGACGAAAGAAGGCGTCTGATCATGCTCGTTTTCGGTCATCGCGGGGCGTCGGGACACGCTCCCGAAAATACGCTCGCGGCGTTCTCCCTCGCCATCCGCCAGGGGTGCGCGGGCTTCGAATGCGACGCCCAGCTGACGGCCGACGGAGCGGTCGTGATTCATCACGACTGGTCCGCCGGACGAACCACGAACGGACGGGGCGACATCCGGGACCTCACGCTTCCGGAAATCCGTGCGTTCGACGCGGGGCGCTGGTTCTCGGGCGATTTCGCCGGGGAGAAGGTTCCCACGCTCGAAGAGGTTCTCGAGCTCCTGCCCAGGAACCTGACGCTGAACCTCGAACTCAAGAGCCGGGCCGACGACCGGCCGGGGCTCGAGGAACGTGTCGCCGCGATCCTGCAGCGGAACGGAGACTGCGGAAACATCATCGTCTCGTCGTTCAACCACGAATGTCTCCGGAGGATCGCCGCGCTCGTCCCGTCGGTCCGGCTCGGAATGCACTACGAAGCCCTCCTCCTCGATCCCCCGGGTTACGCCG
>CALFXN010000178.1 GCA_937957815.1 uncultured Synergistales bacterium | reverse complement strand
AGAGTTCGAGGCTCGGCGCGATTTCGACGATCCTGCCGAGGTACATCACGGCTATCCGCGTGCTGATGTGCTTCACGACGGACAGGTCGTGCGAGACGAACAGGTACGTGAGCTTCCTGCCCTCCTGGAGCTCCATGAGAAGGTTCAGGATCTGCGCCTGGATCGAGACGTCGAGCGCCGACACCGGCTCGTCGCAGACGATGAATCCAGGATTCAGCGCGAGCGCCCGCGCGATGCCGACGCGCTGCCGACGCCCCCCGTCGAGCTCGTGGGGATATTTGTTGTACATCCGCGGGCTCAGGCCGACCTGCTCCATCAGGCGGTCGACGGCCTCCTCCCGCTCGCGCTTCGATCCGACGCCGTGGATTTCGAGCGGCTTTCCGATCGTCTCGCCGATGCTCTTCCTCGGGTCGATCGAGGAGTACGGATCCTGGAAAATGATCTGCATCTCCTTCGTGAGATCGCGCAGTTCCCGCTTCGACGCGCCCTCGATGTCGCGCCCGCGGAAGCAGACGGAGCCCGACGTCGGCTCGATGAGACGGATCACGAGGCGTCCTGTCGTGGACTTGCCGCACCCCGATTCCCCGACGAGGCCGAGCGTCTCTCCCTCGCCGATGTCGAAGCTGACGCCGTCGACGGCATGGACGACGCCGTGGCGCATCGGAAAGTGCTTCGTGAGGTCGCGGACCGAGAGAATCGGATCAGGCATGGGACACGGTCTCCCTTCCGTGCGCGAACGCGCGTTTCCCGTCCGCGTAGAGATGGCAGCGGATCCTCCGGCCGTCGACGAGCGCGCCCCCGGGACGCTCGGTCGCGCACCGCGCCGTCGCCTCGGGGCACCGTGGCTCGAAGCAGCAGCCGGGCATCGGGACGAGCGGATCGGGCATCATCCCGCGGATCGGATGGATCGTCGACGCCGGCTCCTCGATGTTCGGGATGCACTTGAACAGACCGACCGTATAGGGGTGCATCGGCTGGTCGAAGATCTGCGCGATGTCGCCGTCCTCCACGATCTCGCCCGCGTACATGACGGCGACGCGGTCGCAGACCTCGCCGACGACGCCGAGGTCGTGCGTGATCATGATCATCGAGGTGCCGAACTCGTTCCGGAGCTCCTTCATGAGTTCGAGCACCTGGATCTGGATCGTCACGTCCAGCGCGGTCGTGGGTTCGTCGGCGATGATGAGGCGCGGATTGCAGGCGAGCGCCATCGCGATGACGACGCGCTGCCGCATTCCGCCCGAAAACTCGTGCGGATATTCCTGGAGGCGCTGCGCCGGGATCTGCACCTTTTCGAGCATCTGCCCCGCCTTTCGTGCGGCCTCCGCCTTCCCGAGCTTCTGATGGGCCTCGAGCGCCTCGGAGATCTGGAGCCCAACGGGGAGAACGGGGTTGAGCGACGTCATCGGATCCTGGAAGATCATCGAGATCCGGTTGCCGCGGATGCGCATCATCTCGCGCTCGGGGAGCGTCATGAGGTCGCGCCCCTCGAACGTCGCCGAGCCGCTGACGATCTCTCCCGGAGGCGTCGGGACGAGGCGCATGACGGAGAGCGCGGTCGTTGTCTTTCCGGCGCCGCTCTCCCCGACGAGCCCGAGCGTCCTGCCTGCCTCGAGGTCGAGGTCGATGCCGTTGACGGCGCGCAGGACGCCTTCGAATGTCCGGTAGACGACGCTGAGATTTCTCACCTGAAGCAGTGGCGTATTCATGGCCGATCCGCCCTTTCTACTGGCGCAGTTTCGGGTCGAGGGAATCGCGCAACCCGTCGCCGAAGACGTTGAGCGCCAGAACGACGATGGCGATCGCGAGCCCGGGATAGATCGAGAGGTGCGGCGCGCTCCGCAGGAATTGCCGTCCGGCCGAAAGCATCGATCCCCATTCGGGTGTCGGAGGCTGGATGCCGAGCCCGAGGAAGCTCAGGCTGGCGGCGGACAGGATGGCTGCGGCGACGCCGAGCGTGCTCTGGACGATGATCGGCGCCATGCAGTTCGGAAGGATGTTCTCGAGGATGATCCGGACGTCCGACGCGCCGATCGCGCGCGCGGCTTCGACGAATTCCTGCCCCCGGAGCGACATCGCCGACGCGCGGACGAGCCGCGCGTAGCGGGGAACCTGGCTGATTCCCACGGCGACCATGAGGTTCGTGAGGCTCGTGCCGAGCACGCCGACGATCGCGATCGCGAGAATGATCTGCGGTACGGCGAGAAGGACGTCCATCAGGCGCATGATGACGTTGTCGATCCGCTTGCCGTAGAAACCTCCGATCGCTCCAAGGATGCCCCCGAACACGGCTCCGATTCCGACGGCGACGAATCCCACGTAGAGCGAGATGCGGCTGCCCCAGATGATGCGGCTCAGGATGTCGCGGCCGAAGTTGTCGGTTCCGAGCGGATGCGCCGACGACGACGCCTGCAGGCGGATCTTCATGTCGATCCTGTTCGGGTCGTAGGGAGCGAGCAATGGAGCGAAAACGGCGACGACGAAAAGCAGCACGATCACGCTCATGCCGAGCAGTGCCGCCTTGTTGCGCCGCAGGCGTCTCCACACTTCGCCGAGCTGGCTGCGCTTCTTGTCGCGGATGACGGTCCGTTCGTTCACGGCGATCACCTGTACTGCGCCTTGATGCGCGGATCGAGGAACGCGTAGAGGACGTCGACGACGAGGTTCACGACGCCGACGCAGAGCGCGAAGACGAGGATGCCGCCCTGAACGACGGGGTAGTCCTGCGAGCGGATCGCGTCGACCAGGAGGCGTCCGATGCCGGGGATCGAGAAGATCGTCTCGGTGATGACGACGCCGCCGAGCGAATGGCCGAAGTAGAGCCCGGCGATCGTGACGACCGGAATCAGCGCGTTGCGGACGATGTGCCGGAAGAGCACGAGCTTGTTCGCGATCCCTTTGGCGCGCGCGGTGCGGACGTAATCCTGCCGGATGATTTCGAGCACGCTCGACCGCGTCATCCGCGCGATGACCGCCATCGTCTGGATTGCGAGGACGACGGTCGGAAGCACCATATGCTTCCAGCTCCCGTAGCCCGACGACGGAAGAATCGGCACGACGATCGAGAAGAGCAGCATGAGCATGAGCCCCGCCCAGAAGTTGGGAATCGAGAACCCCGCGAGCGCGAGGAAGCTGCTGAGCGCGTCCCAGACGGTGTTCTGCTTCAGAGCCGCGATCATTCCGAGCGGGAAGCCGACGAGAAGCGCGAGGACGATGCTGCTGAACGCGAGCGTGATCGTCGCCGGGAAGCGCTGGAGCAGCTCTTCCGTCACGGGATTGTTCGTCTTGATCGAACGCCCGAGATCCCCCTGAAGGGCGTTTTTCAGGAAGATGCCGTACTGGACGACGATAGGCCTGTTCAGCCCGAGCTTTTCGCGGAGCAGTTCGATGTCTTCCCGCTCGGCCGTCGGCCCGAGCATCACTTCCGCGGGATCGCCGGGAGCGAGGCGGATGACGCCGAATATCAGGATGGACACTCCGAGCAGGATCGGGATCAGGAGCGCTATCCGCTTCAGGATGTACCGGATCATTGTGCGAGACTTCCTCCTCCGTGGGACTCCGAATGGCTGCTGCGTGCGGGGCGGCCCCCGTCCCGGAAGACCGCCCCGTTCCCTCCGTGGCCCGTTACTTCACCGATACCCCATACAGCGGACTGATGAGGCTCGGATACATGACGTACCCATTCACGTTCTTCTTCGTGGCCGCGAGGTTCTTCGTCACCGCGACGAAGATCTCGGGCGCCTCGTCGATAACGGCCGCCTGGAGCTTTTTGTAGACGTCCCTGCGTTCCTTTTCGTCGATGGTCGTCCGCCCCTTCTGGAGCAGTTCGTCGATTTCGGCGTTCTTCGTGCGGCTCCGGTTGGCCGCTCCGACGTTCGAGGAGTGGAATCTCGGGAAGAGACCGCCGTCGGCGTCGCCGGTTCCGGTCCAGCCCATGATGAACATCCCCTTCGCGCCCTTCGCCGTCGTGGAGAGGAACGCGCCCCATTCGATCGTCTCGATGGAGGCCTTCACGCCCACGGCCTCGAGGTAGGACTGGACGAGCTCGCTGATGCTCTTGCGTTCGGTGCGCGGATCGGTCAGGATCACGCACTCGAAGCCGTTCGGGAATCCGGCCTTCGCGAGAAGCGCCTTCGCCTTTTCGGGATCGTACGGGTAGGCGGGCTTCAGGGTCTCGTCAGATCGGAAGAGCGTCGGTGTAGGGAAAGAGTGTAGATCTCGGTGGTCGCCGT
>CALFXN010000177.1 GCA_937957815.1 uncultured Synergistales bacterium | reverse complement strand
ACTCGAAACTCTCGAGCGGGACGTCGCGAAGCTCGAGAAGATCGTTCCTCCGTTCTACCACATTCAGTACGGCGAAGCCATCGACATGCTCCACAGGCTCGGAAGCGCGACCCCCTACGGCGACGATCTCGGCAACGAGGACGAAACCATCCTCACGCAGCAATTCGACAAACCGGTCTTCGTCGAATGCTACCCGAAAAAGGTCAAGGCCTTCTACATGAAACAGCATCCGGACAACCCCGACCTCATCCTCTGCGACGACATGCTCGCGCCGGAAGGATACGGCGAGGTCATCGGCGGTTCCCAGCGCGAAGACGACTACGACAGGCTCCTTTCGCGGATCCGGGAACAGGGACTCCCCGAGGCGTCGTACGACTGGTACCTCGACCTGCGTCGGTACGGGACGTTCGTCCACAGCGGATTCGGAATGGGAATCGAACGCGTCGTGGCCTGGATCTGCGGATTGCAGCACATCCGCGAGGCCAGCCCCTGGCCGCGCACGATCTACCGCATCGTTCCCTGACACCCGACACCCGACTCTCCGGAAGCGACGCGCATGAGCTTCAAGGATTTCGACCCCAAACCGGTCTTCAGGAGCTTCAACCGACTCGTGGGGGACGGAGATGTCGGCGGCAAGGCGCGTGGGCTCGCATTCGCCTACACGGTGATTACCGGAAGCGATCTCGAACCCTCCGTCGTGCTTCCCGACATCAACTACGTCATCACGACGGAAATCTTCTCCGAATTCATGGAAGATAACGGCATCCGCGACGTCCTCGGCCGGGCTCTTTCGAACGCGCCGGAATCCGGGGAAGAAGCCGGGGAACTCATCTACGGCGCAATGCAGGAAGCGTTCGCGAAAGGGACGGTCCGCGACGCGTTCCTCTCGGAGCTCGCGATCATTCTCGACAATATCGGCGACGTCCCGCTCGCGATCCGGTCGAGTTCGATCCTCGAGGATTCGACGAAGCTCTCGTTCGCCGGGAAATACGGCACATTCTTCTCGGCGAACATCGGAACGCGGGAAGAACGCCTCGAAGGACTCTTCTCGGCGATCCGGAACGTCTGGGCATCCCTCTACAATCCGGCCGCCCGTGCGTACCGGAAAAAGCACACCCTCACCGACGACGACGAGTCGATGGCCGTCGTCATTCAGCCCGTCATGGGAAAGTCCCACGGATGCCTCTATTATCCGGAGATCGCAGGAACGGCCTTCTCGAAGGTCTACCGCCGCCCGAGCACCCGAATCCGGAAGGAAGACGGAGTTGTCCGCTTCTGCTTCGGTCTCGGTACGCGGACCGTCGATCGCCTGAAAGCGACGGTCGCGTACCTGTCGCATCCGTCGCTCCGTCCGCAGGGGAATCTTCCCGCCGACATCGCCATGACGAGCCAGAGCGAGTTCGACTATCTCGACCGGCAGTCGGGCTCGTTCATGTCCGGCGCGCTTTCGGATTTTCTCCCCTACATCATGAGGGAACATCCGCTTGCGTCCGCATTCATCGAAATCTACGCGGACAACGACCTCTACTGGGCCGGATCGGATCAGCTCCGAAACGGATTCCCCATCTTCTCCTTCTCCGCCTTCCCGAAGCGATGCCCGAAGTTCTTCTCGCTGCTCAGGGAACTTGCGGCGTTTCTCGAAGAGCAGATGGGACGCCCCGCGGACATGGAATTCACGTACGACACGGGAGACCAGAAACTCACCGTCCTCCAGCTCCGCCCGCTCGCGGCGTACGAGGAGATGGCCAAAGTGCGCATCCCGACGGACGCGGGAGACCGCACGCTCCTGCGCGGCAACCGGATGGTTTCCAACGGGCGTCTCGAACACGTGGAGCATATCGTCTTCGTGGACCCGTCGCTCTACGGGAAGGATACGACGTTCTACGAGGTTGCGCGGGAAATCGGACGCATCAACGAACGCCTCTCCGGAACGAACTATATCCTCGTCGGTCCGGGGCGCTGGGGCAGCACGAACCCGAAACTCGGCGTTCCCGTCCGCTACAACGAGATCTGCCACTGCGGCTGCCTCATCGAAGTGGGGATCACCGCGAGCGACTATATGCCCGAGCTCTCCTACGGGACGCACTTCTTTCTCGATCTCGACGTCGACGGAATCCTCTACCTGCCAGTCTTCGACGGCATCGAGGGGAACGTCTTCAACCGCCGGTGGTTCGACGGAACCCCGCACGCGATCAAGAACCATCCCGCGGTCCGTCACTATGTCGGCGATTTCTCGGTCCACCTCGATGGCGACAAGGAGATCGGCGTCGTCCTCGCGGAGTCACCCGCCTGCACGCTCGAAATCTGAAGTCCAGCCTTCCGAGGCTTCACCACCCGCATGCGAAAACGCACAAAAGGGGGCGCTCCCACGTGGGAGCGCCCCCTTCGTCTGCGCGGCGTATCCGGATCCCGAATCCGGGTTTAGAGGAAGATCCCCCGCATGCGGGCGGCGTCGGCCACGCGCTGGATGGCCGCCATGAACGCGGCGCGCCGCATCTTGATGTTCTTGTCCTTCGCGTACGCCCACACACGCTGGAAGTTGTCGCGCATGATCCTGATAAGGCGTTCGTTGTACTCTTCCTCGGTCCAGAAGAATCCGCCGAGATCCTGGCACCACTCGAAGTAGGATCCGATGACGCCGCCGGAGTTGGCGAGGAAATCGGGAACGACGATGACACCCTTCTTGTCGAGGATCGCGTCGCCTTCGGGAGTCACGGGGCCGTTGGCGGCTTCGACGATGTACTTCGCCTTGACCTTGTCCGCGTTCTTGCCGTTGATGACTCCCTCGAGCGCCGCGGGAATGAGCACGGTGCAGTCGACGTACAGGACTTCCGGAAGGTCGAGCTTCTGGCAGCCGGGGCAGGTGAATCCTTCGAGGAGACGCTTCGGATGGTTGGTCACATGGTCGAACGCCTTCTTGACGTCGAGACCGTCCTTCGCGTAGTAGGTTCCGGTGATGTCGCTGATCGCGACGACCT
>CALFXN010000176.1 GCA_937957815.1 uncultured Synergistales bacterium | reverse complement strand
CGCTCTTCCGATCTCAGGGAAGCGGCAAGACTTTCGCGGACGTCATTGATCTTTCCGTCCAGAATCTCCGGATCGTTCAGGCCGAGAAGTTTCTGACAGTGCGCAAGGACGTGCAACATCCAGTCGATCCCCTCGGACGCCTGACGAAACATATCCGCCGCTTCCCTGATCTTCTCCCGTTCAAGCAAATCGGCAATCCGGCCGATCCCGGACATCAGAGCGGGAAGATAGCGCGACGCTTCCTGAAGGGAATCCGAAACGAGGGTTCGTATCGAATCGGTCGTCACGCGAAGCTCCGTCCCCCGGCTCGAAGCGGCGAAGGTCTCTTCGGTAATTGTTTCTCCGTCGAGCGAAAACGCCGTGACGACCCGCCCCCTGTCGGCCGCGGACTTCCGTATCGCGACGAGAAGCGTCTCTCTGTCCTGTGTTTCGAACGCACTCCCCTCCAGAACGCTGTCATCCATATAGATGATCATTCCTTCACCCCCTGAGGTCCATCCTGAAACGTCGTTCATTGTATCACGCGTTCTTCCCGGTTTACGGGGCACTTGCGGAAGATGCTCAAGAATCACTGGAAACGACCGACGATATATCCAGGGGAATGTGCACACAGGAGGTGGAAACATGCCCGTATCCGACGCGACATTTTCGATGCCCGGAGTCGCTTCCGGAATCGATTGGGGAACGATGGCCGATACCATCCTCAAAAAGGCTCGCAAAGTCGAAGAACCCTGGACCAAAGAGAAAGACACGCTCGAGGTCAAGATCAACCTCTACACGGAACTCACGACGCTCATGAAGACGATGCGGACCGCGATCGATCCCTTGCGTCTCGAATCGACGTTCAAGGCGAAAACGGCGGAGTTTGCGGTCCTCTCGAGCGGGACATCGGACTCGAAGGGAATTCTTACCGCCGACGTGCTGGCAACCGCAAGCCTCGCGTCGCACGAAATCAAGGTAGTCCAGAAGGCCGTAGCTCAGACGTGCTACAGTGAGCAATTCTCGAATGCCGTCGGCACGTCCGGGTCGTTTTCGATCCTGGTCGGAGGGCGCAAGGGGACGATCACGGTCACCGCGGCGGACACGCTCGAGACCATCGCGCAGAAGATCAACGCCGCGAAGGACGTGACCATCGACCCTTCAACGGGGGAAGCGTACGGGAACGCTCTCGGCGTGACGGCTTCCGTCTTCGATAACAGGCTCGTTATCCGCAGCTCTTCGTCGGGCCTCGGAAACACTTCGGACTCGACCGTGATCGTTCGCGGCACGGGAACGACAGATTCTCTCGGATATACATACGCGCCCGACGCCCCCTCCTCTGGAACGATCGTGTCGGTGAAGGATGCCGGCGGAACCACGTATACCAAAGACGTCGACTTCACCGTATCGGCTGGCAGCGACCAGATCACGTGGATCGGAAGCGCCCCGTCGGCGGGGACGTCGTATACCGTCAATTACGAGGTCAATTCGAACGCCTTCACGTTCACGGGAGATGCGCCCCTCCTGACGACGCTCGGCCTCGCGACGAGCGGCGCGAACTACACCGCTCCACAGGACGCGCAGCTGGTTGTCGACGGTCAGACGGTCACCCGGTCGTCGAACGACATCGACGACCTCATCACCGGAGTGAAGCTCCATATCAAGGGGCCCGGGACCGTCCGGATGGACATCGTCCAGGACGCGGAAAAAGCCGTAAAGGGAATCAACGAGTTCGTGACCGCCTACAACAAAGTCATGGACTGGATCAACACGAGGCTCTCCGAAAAAGAGGTCCAGGCGGAGAGCACGGACGACGAGAAAAAGACCGTCGCGACGAGCGAGGAGTTCCGGACG
>CALFXN010000175.1 GCA_937957815.1 uncultured Synergistales bacterium | reverse complement strand
CAGAGCTCGGGCGGAACCGCCGAGAACCTCGAAATGATGAAAAAGAACGAGGCCGAAATGGCCATCGCGATGGCGAACCTGACCGGTTTCGCATATACCGGAACCGTCCGGTACGAGGGGAAGAAAATCGAGAACCTGCGCTACGTGATGGGGCTCTGGCCCGATGTCACGCAATTCGTCGTCCGCAAGGAAGCGAACATCAAAACGTGGGCCGACCTGAAGGGCAAGAAGATCGCCGTCGGACCGGCCGCCTCGGGCACCGAGTTCTCGAGCCGCGTCCTCCTGAAGGCGCTCGCCGGTTTCACGTTCGACGATATCGTCCCGGAACGCGTCGGCTATAACGAGGCGTCCCAGGCGCTCCAGAACGGAATGATCGACGCGTTCAACGCCGAGGCCGGAGTTCCGGTCGGAGCCGTCGCGGAACTCTACGCCGGACGCACCGAGGCCGGGATGCTCGAATTCTCGGACGAGGACATGGCGAAGCTCAAGACCGACGCCCCGTTCTACTACAGGGTCGTCATTCCCGCCGGTACCTATCCGAAGCAGGACAAGGACCTGAAGGTCGCGGGCATCAAATCCGCGCTCCTGGTCGCCAAGGACGTCCCCGAGGACGTCGTCTACCAGATGCTCACGGTCATCTACAACGACCGGGAAGCCATGAAGAAGGAACACGCGGCATTCACGAAGATCGATTTCGAACATCCGGCCGACGGCCTCTTCGGCGCTCCGCTGCATCCGGGCGCCGTGAAGTTCTTCAAGGAGAAGGGGCTTCCCGTCCCCGATTCCCTGATCGCGAAATAGCACCGCAGGCGACAGAATAGTCCGGAACGGGGCGGCCTTCCGAAAGGCCGCCCCGGTTTGATTCGAGTGGAGGAATTACCGTATGGCACTGAATTCCCTTCTGAAAGCGATCTCCCCGTTCGAGCAGATCCCGACCAGATCCCTGACGGGACGCATCGGTCTGTTCGCGCTGTGCCTCACCGTCGCGACGTCGCTCGTCCACTGCTGGATGAACACGTTCGGCGTGATGATGACGATCAAGATGAACGCGATCCACCTCGGGACGCTGATGGCCGTCACGTTCCTGCTCTATCCCGCGTTTCCAGGCTCACCGAGGGAGCGGCCGTCAATCCCCGACTGGATCCTCGCCGGACTGTCCCTCTTCGGAATGGCGTATCTGCTCCTCGTCTACAATCGCCTTCTCGACTCCAATATGGAGCCGCTGTTCATGGATCTCGCCGTGTCCGTCATGACCATGGCCGTCCTCACGGAGGCGAGCCGCCGTTCGATCGGCCTGCCGCTCACGATCCTGAGCGTCCTGTTCCTCGCCTACACGCGTTTCGGGCCATACTTCCCCGGACTCTTCGCACACCGGGGGTTCAACTGGGAACGGATCATCGTCCGCATGGCGCTCACGGACGAGGGAATTTACGGCACCACGCTGACCGTTTCGGCATCCTACGTGTTCATGTTCATCCTGTTCGGATCGTTCCTCGCCGCGACGAAGACGAGCGAGTTCTTCAACGACTTCGCGATGGCCCTCGCCGGACGCTTCCGGGGCGGACCGGCGAAGGTCTCCGTCGTCGCGTCCGGGCTCATGGGGACGATCTCGGGCAGCGCGCAGGCCAACGTCGCCACGACCGGAGCGTTCACGATTCCGCTCATGAAAAGGATCGGATACAAGGACTACTTCGCGGGAGCCGTCGAGGCGGCCGCGAGCACGGGCGGAATCTTCATGCCGCCGATCATGGGAGCCTCGGCATTCATCATGAGTTCGTTCCTCGGGCTCCCGTACACGACGATCATGCTCGCGGGGTTCGCTCCCGCCTTCCTGTACTATCTCGGGATCATGTTCATGGTCGACCTGAGGGCCAAGAAGGTGGGCATGAAGGGGCTCCCGAAATCAGAGCTGCCGTCGCTCCGGGCGACGATGAAGGACAAGGGGCACATGCTCTTCCCGCTCGCCTTCATCATGTACATGCTCATCGCCGGATACACGCCGCTGTATTCGGCGATGATGGGGCTGCTCGCGATCATCGTCGTCTCGTCGCTCAAGAAATCGACGCGGATGAACTTCCGGGCGTTCATCAACGCGCTCGACGACGGCGCGAAAAGCTCCGCCCCCGTCGCGGTCTCGTGCGCGGTGGTCGGGTTCATCGTCGGCGCGGTCGGAATGACGGGGCTCGGCCAGGTCATCGCGATGAACATCATGCGGTTCTCGGGCGGACACCTCTGGATCGCGTCGGTCCTCTGCATGGTCGCGTCGCTCGTCCTCGGCATGGGGCTCCCCTCGACGGCATGCTACATCGTCACCGCGACCATCGCGGCGCCCGCGATGCAGACGATGGGCGTCCACCCGCTCGCGGCGCACTTCTTCGCGTTCTACTTCGGCACGATGTCCGGCGTCGTCCCGCCGGTCGCGCTCACGAGCTTCACGGCCGCGGGGCTCGCCGGAGCCAAGCCGACGAAGGTCGCCATCGTCGGCCTCGCGCTCGCGTCGTCGGGACTCATCCTGCCCTTCCTCTTCGTCTACAATCCCGTGCTGCTGCTGATCGATTTTTCCTGGTCCCTCTTCCTCTTCGACTTCGCGATCGCGGCGCTCGGGATCTTCGCGCTCTCCGTGGCGTTCATCGGAATCTGGCGAAGCGTCACCCCGATGTGGGAACGCGTTCTGTTCTTTGCCTCGGGTGTCGCACTCGTGAATCCGGTCCGGGACATGAGGTTCGGAGCGATCGCCGCCTTCGCGGCCGTCGTCGCGCTGCACTGGATCATGACCCGGCGGAGGGTCCGACACGCCTGAGACGGCGGGAGGAAAGCGCTCTGTACCAGCAAGGAAATGCCCCGGTCCCCGGACCGGGGCGTTTTTTTTCATGTGTATGAAGTGGCGTTTCCCCCGAGCCGCGCAACCGCCGCGAGATCCCGGACGAGCGGTCCGAGCCGGACGCAGTCGCGCCTCACGATTGAGTCGACGACTTTCGGGCCGCCATCCGTATCGAGGCGCAACGCACCGAAGAAGAACCCGGACTTCCACGTCACACCCAGGACGCGGTCCAGCCGGAGTTCGTCCTTCCTGGGCGTCAGGGCTCCCTGTTTCAGGAACAGGAGTCTTCGGTCCGTGACGAAAAGAACCCACGTATATTCCGCATAGAGACACCCCGTCATTCCGAAAAGGGCCTCGCCCTCTTCGAGAACGCCCGCAAGCAGCGCCGGTTCGTTGCGCCGCCGCCACTTCGGATATTCGGGAACGCCCTCGAGCTGCCGGAGAACAGAGTCTTCGTCAACGGGCATTTCATGCGCCTCCGATCCGGGATCGTACTCCGGATTCCATCATACACGACCGGAACGGAAAAGTCCGGTCTCCCCGACGATGGAGAGGCCGAACGCCGCATTCCCTGATCCTTTCAGGATTTTTTCTCGGACGCCATGACCGAACGGTACGCGAGGCAGAGGCCTTCGAAATCCCGCTCCATATCGACACTGTCGCACGTTCCGCGAACCGCCGCCTGTTGCTGTTCCTTCTTCTCCATCGTCGTCACCTCCCTTGCAGGAATCCTCACGCGACCCGCCGGACGCGACTCGCCTTTCCGTCGCTCCGGCCGAGCGCCCCGGGCTCCACGATCCGGAAACCGACGCGGATGCCGAGAACATCCCTGAGAGCGGCCACAGCCTCGCGCGCCAGCGCGTCGTAGGAATGCGCCGGGACGTCCGCCTCCGCCTCGCAGAGAAGAGCGAGCTCGCTGAGCCCCTCCCGTTCGCTGACATCGATCCGGTATTGCATCGACAACCCCGGAACGCGGGGCAGCACCGATTCGATCTGGGACGGAAAGACATTCACTCCCCGAATGATGAGCATGTCGTCATTCCGCCCGGGCACACGGCCGATCCTGACGCCCCCGCGTCCGCACGCGCACGGCTCCTGCGTCAGACTCGTGAGATCGCGCGTCCGGTAACGGACGAGCGGCAACGCCTCCTTGCCGAGCGGCGTGAGGACAAGTTCTCCCGTTTCCCCGTCCGGAAGCGGCTCGAACGTCTCAGGATCGACGACCTCCGCGAAGAAGCGTCTCCCGTCGATGTGCATCCCGTCGCGATGCGGGCACTCCATCGCGACCCCAGGTCCCATGATCTCCGACAGACCGTAGATGTTCAGCGCGGTCACGCCGAGGCGCTCCTGGAGGGAATCCCGAAGCTCCCCGCTCCACGCCTCGCCTCCGAGAATCGCGATCCGGAGGCTGAGCCGCGACCGGACACCGATCTCTTCGATCCGCTCCGCAAGGTGCAGCGCATAGGACGGCGTACAGGCGAGAACGGTTGTCCCGAGGGATTCCATGAGCATGAGCTGTCGCTCCGTGAAACCGCCCCCCGCCGGAATCACGGTCGCTCCGATCCGCTCGCCGCCGTAGTGAAACCCGAGCCCGCCCGTGAACAGACCGTATCCGAACGCCACCTGGATGATGTCGTCGGCGGTCACTCCGGCCATCCGGAGACAATCGGCCATCGCTTCGGTCCAGTTTTCGAGATCGGCCTTCGAGTACGGGACGAATGTCGGCGTCCCGCTCGTTCCGGAGGAGGCGTGCAACCTGACGACGGCTTCACGGGGGCAACTCATGCTTTCGAAGGGTCCGCGGTCGCGGAGATCCTGCTTCGTCATGAACGGGACCTTCCGGAAATCCGCAATGCTCCTGACGTCGTCCGGAAGCATCCCGAGAGAACGCATCCGCTCCCTAAAGAGGGCGTTCACCCCGAAAACCCGATTCACCGTATCCCGCAACCGCTCGACCGTCTCCATC
>CALFXN010000174.1 GCA_937957815.1 uncultured Synergistales bacterium | reverse complement strand
TTCCGATTTTCCCGCGAATGTTGAATGGAGCGTCCGGCACATGGCCCCCTGCGGACAGGGAACGGATGCCTTCGTTCCGGTCGAGGCGACCTTCCTGCCGCTGTGTCCGCTTCCGGGAACCGATCGCGCTCCCGGCGTCCTGGCGCTTTCGGGAGGAGGCCGGCCTCCGTTCGCCGGCGATACGAGACGCCTGCTCGACGTCTTCCTGTTGCAGGCCGCGGCGGCGCTCGACCGCGAGCGGCTCGCCGCCGCGGCGCGCGAGGGGGAGATCGCGCGGGAGCGGGAGCGTCTTCAGGAGGCGCTCCTGAGTTCGATCTCCCACGAATTCCGGACGCCGCTCGCCACCATTACGGGAGTTATCAGCGCGCTGCGCGAGGCCGAACGGACCGACGGGGACTTCGTGCTTCCGCCGGAAGACAGGCGCGAGCTTCTCGATTCCGCCGGAGACGAGGCGGCCAGGCTGAACAGGCTGGTCGGAAACCTGCTCGGGATGAGCCGGATCGAGGCGGGGCGCCTGACGCTGCACCGATTTCCGACCGATCTGCGGGATATCGTCGACGAGAGCGTCGAGAACCTTCGCGGCGCCATAGTGGCGCACCCGGTTTCCGTGCGGTGCGACGCCGTTCCGATCGCGTCGGTCGATCCGGGGCTGATGGACCTCGTGGTCGGCAACCTTCTCGAAAACGCCGCGCGCTATTCCCCCGAAGGGGCGCCGATCGACGTGACGCTTCGCGTGGAGGGGCGGAACGTCGTTCTCGACGTCGCGGATCGCGGAAAGGGGATCCCGGCGCAGCACCGGGAACGGATCTTCGAAAAGTTCTACAGGATCGGCGACGGCGATGGCGACGGAGGCGGGACCGGACTCGGGCTCTCGATATGCCGGGCCGTGACGGAGGCGCACGGCGGAACCGTCGAAGTCCTTCCCCGCGACGGGGGAGGAACGGTTTTCCGCGTCGTGTTGCCGGCGTGCGAGGAGGTGGAGGCATGATGGAAGGACTTCGGGTTCTCGTTGTGGATGACGAACGGTCGATCCGTCGGTTTCTCCGGGTTTCCCTCGGCGCGAGGGGATACGACGTCCGGGAGGCCGAAACCGGCGAGCTCGGTCTTTCCGCGGTCGCGTCGTTCCGGCCCGATCTCGTGATTCTCGACCTCGGTCTCCCCGACGTCGACGGAGTGGAGGTCATCAGGCGGCTTCGCGAGTGGAGCGAAGTTCCCGTCATCGTCCTCTCCGTCCGGGACGCGGAGGAGCAGAAGGTCGCCGCGCTCGACGCGGGGGCGAACGACTACGTCACGAAGCCGTTCGGCGAAGGGGAACTCGCCGCGCGGATCCGCGCCGTTCTCCGGACGCAGGGGGGAGAAGTCCGGCAACCCGTTTTCGAGAGGGGGGATCTTCGGGTGGATCTCGAGTGCCGCGTCGTGACGCTTCACGGGGAGCCCGTCTCCCTGTCGCCGATCGAGTACGACCTCCTTCGCGCGCTCCTCAGGAACACGGGCAAGGTGCTGACGCACGCGCAGATCATCCGGGCCGTCTGGGGAGACGGGTATCTCGGGGAACGACACCTGCTCCAGGTCACGATGAGCAATCTCCGGCGAAAGATCGAGCCCGATCCGTCGAAACCGCGGCTGATCCGCACGGAACCCGGCGTGGGATATCGCGTCGCCGCCGATTTCCGGACCGGCGACGGGGACGGATCCGACACGGGCGAGGCGACGCAGGCGATATGAAAATATACAGCTCGTTCAGAATCGAGCGGATGATCGTCTTCGGCTTTCTGGCGGTCATCCTTGCGGGAACCTTCGCGCTGTGGTTCGGAAACATGCCGTACCGCCGCGTGCCGCTGCTGGACTGTCTCTTCACCGCAACATCCGCCGTCTGCGTCACCGGCCTGTCGACGCTCGACACGGGGACGGACTTTTCGCAGGCATCGCAGATCGTGATTCTCGTCCTCATCCAGCTCGGCGGACTGGGCGTCATGACCGCGACCACGGCCCTCCTGTACGCGTTCCGGCGGCGCATCGGAATCCGCCAGAGAATGCTCTTCTCCGGCGGGCTCGGGCTCGATTCGCCGTCCGGAGCGGTCCGGCTCGCGAAGAAGGTCGTCCTCATCACGGTGTTCATCGAAGCGATGGGCGCGATCCCGATGTTCTTCGCGTTCAGGAGCTCGTTTCCGGGGCCGAGATCGCTCTATCTGGCCGTCTTCCACAGCGTCAGCGCCTTCTGCAACGCCGGGTTTTCACCTTTTTCGGACAGCCTTCAGCGGTTTTCCGGGACCGTCACGATTCCGCTGACCGTCATGACGCTCATTCTCCTGGGCGGAGCGGGGTTTCTCGTCATCGACGACATCCGGAACTCCCTGCTTCACCGCGGGGGACGACTCTCGGCGCACTCGCGGCTCGTCGTCGCCGTGTCGGCTCTTCTCGTCGTCGGAGGTGCGCTCGCGATCTGCGTCTCGGACTGGAACGGCGCCCTCGCGGGGCATTCGTGGAGGTGGAAGCTGTGGAACGCACTCTTCCACAGCGTTTCCCCCCGTACCGCCGGGTTCAACACGATCCCGATGGACAGGCTGACATCCCTCGGCGCGTTCTTCACGATCCTGCTGATGATCATCGGAGCGTCCCCAGGTTCGACGGGCGGCGGAATCAAGACGACGAGCTTCGCCCTGCTGATGCTGTCGACCGCCAGGGAAATCCGCGGACGGGACGAACTCGTCGTCGGCAACCGCTCGGTCGGCCGGGAGAACGTCTCGCTCGCGTTCACGCTGGCGGTCCTCTACACGCTCACGATCCTCATCGGGATAACGGTGCTCGCGGTCCTCGAAACGCACCCGTTCAGGGCGCTCGCGTTCGAGGTCGCGTCCGCGCTCGGGACGGTGGGGCTCTCCCTGGGGATCACGTCGTCGCTCTCCCCGGCGGGAAAGGTGATGATCGTTCTTCTGATGTTCTGGGGCCGGGTCGGCATCCTGACGTTCATGTACGGAATCGCCGCGCGGGAGGCTCCGTCGCGCGTCTCGTACGCGGAAACGCATATTCCCGTGGGATAAGGAGATGCATTCATGATGAAGCGGAAACAGACGGTTCTCGTCGCGGGGCTCGGGCGCTTCGGTACGGCTCTGTGCGAACAGCTCTCGGCCATCTCCCAGTACGTCGTCGCCGTGGATACCGACCGCGAACGGGTCGCGTCCGTCTCCGACTACGTCGATATCGCCGCGCAGGTCGACGTGACGGACGAAGACGCCCTGGTCAAAGTCGGCGCCAAGGAAGTCGACGTCGGCGTCGTCGCCATCGGCGAGAGTCTCGAGGCGAGCATCCTGGCGACCACCATCCTGAAAGGGCTCGGGGTCCCCCTCGTCATCGCGCGGGCGCAAAGCGCACTCCACGCCCGGATCCTGTCGCGGGTCGGGGCGCAGAAGGTGATCTTCCCCGAGAGGGATATCGGAAAGAGGGTGGCGGAGCAGATCGTCCACCCGTGGATCTCGTCGTTCAGCCAGATATCGGGAAGCTCGTTTTTCATCGGCGAGGTGGCGCCTCTCGCCGAGATGGTGGGAAAGACGCTCTCGGAACTTCATTTCAGAAAGACGTACAACGTCATGGTGCTTCTCTTCGCGCGGGACGGAAAATTCCTCTTCCCGACGGCCGACACGGTCATCGGCGGAGGAGACCGTCTTCTCATCTCCGGCGAAAGGGACGACATCGACGCCCTCGTCGAGCGGATCCGGCAGGAGAGCGGACGGGAAGGGAGCGAGGATCGTCCGTGACCGGGGGCGCTCCCGGGCTCCGTCGGAAACGCGCGGCCGTCAGGGCTGCACGGGCCGCTCGAGCCATTCGGCGACCTGCTCGTCCGTCAGCCGCGTCAGGAACTCTTCGTCCTCCGTCCCGTTGGTCAGGTACTCGTAGTCGCTTCGGTAGAGGAAATACGCGCCGCACTCGGGGCACCG
>CALFXN010000173.1 GCA_937957815.1 uncultured Synergistales bacterium | reverse complement strand
CGCAGGAGTTCGATTGACATCTTGTTGAAAACCACGTCGTCCGCCTCCTTAGAAGATCCTGTCGATGGACAGCAAAAGCATACCTGCGATGGACAGTCCCGCGACGTTCACCCAGTAGAAGTGCGACGCCTGCCATATCTTGAGGCGTCCCAGAGACGAACGCATGAACGTGACGACGATGATCTGGACCACGAATACCTTGACCCAGAACCAGAGGAAATCGAGGGCGAACAGGACGCAGCCGGATATCCCGAGCAGGCTCGCGAACGACCACGGAATGAAGAGTGCGGTGATGATCGCCGAAATCGCCAGCGAGCGAAGAGCGAAGGTAATCTTGAACATGACGAGGTTGGAACCGGAATACTCGATGATAAGACCTTCGAGGATTTCCGTCTTGGCTTCGGGAATGTCCATGAGGCCCTTCCCGGTCTCCCCGGGAACGACGAGGACGAGGGCCAGAAGGAGACACAGGAGCCCGAGCGTTCCCGACTTTCCGACGACATGCCATACGGGGTTCGCCGCGAAGGTCTCGAGGCTCCACGGCTCGCCGGGCATTCCGTACCGATACGCGGTCCACGCGAGCGTCGACGCGACGATCGCGAGCGGCAGCTCGTAGCTCATCATCAGGATCATTTCCCGCTGCGCCCCGACGTTCGCGATCGGGTTCCCGCTCGCGAATCCGCCGAGGGCCATCGACACGCCGCAGAATCCGAGCATGTACAGAACAAGAATGAGATCCCCCTCGCTTCCGAGAATCGCGGGAAGAGATCCGAGGGGTATATACAGGAACACGACGAGCATGCTCGCGAGAGCCATCCAGGGAGCGCTGTTGAACACCCACGACACGGCATGCCGAGGAACGATGTTTTCCTTCCCGAGCAGTTTCAGGACATCATAGAACGGCTGAAACACAGGAGGCCCCCAGCGTCGCTGCATCCGGGCGTTGATGATCCGGTCCACTCCGTCGAAAAGGAGCGCGAGCACAAGGACCAGAAGCATCAGCGCCGAACCGGCGACCAGCTTCAGGATCATATCGAATATCATGCCGGCATCATCCTCCTCGTCTTTTCCCTGCTCATATTCAGAAGCTGCTCGCGGGTCAGGATCTGTTCGTTTCCCGAGCCTGCGTCCGTGACCAGCATGCGCTCCATACACGAGATACACGGGTCGATGCTGTTAATGATAAGCGGCGCGTCCGCAAGATCGTTCCCGATAAACATGATGGGCCATGAAACCGCATTGGCGTATGTCGGTGCCCGGACCTTCCACCATGTGAGGTTCTCGTTGCCGGACGTGAGATGAACGACATGGGAATCGTCTCCGCGCGGAGCTTCGATGATCCCCCACCCCGTTCCTTCCGCCTTTTTGAGAAGGGAAAGAACCTTGACGACGCTCTTCTCGAAGACGATATCGCCTTCGGGCAGACCATCGAGGACTTTCTCCATTATATCGAGGGACTGATAGACCTCGAGGACGCGAACAAGGAAGCGGTCGAACACGTCTCCCCTCGCCTCGCCGACGTAATCCTGCGGCACGACGGGCTTCACGTCGAGATCCCCGTACGCTTCGTACGGCGCCGACCACCTGAGGTCGCACCTGACGCCGCTCGCCCGCGCCGTGGGACCGAGGGCGCAGTGCCGGATCGCATCCTCGTACGACAGGACTCCGACGTTCCGCATCCTCGCCTTCGCGACCGGATCCTGCGTCACGATATCGTAAAACGCCGAGAACTCGTTTCGATAGTACCGGATCATGTCGCGAACGACGGTGTCGACCTCCGGCGTTATATCCCATCGGACGCCTCCGACCGTTCCGACACCGTAGTTGACCCTGTTCCCCGTGTAGGTCTCGAGGACGTCCATGACCCTTTCGCGCATGAGCATCCCGAGCTGGAACGCCGAATCGAAACCGATCGAGTAACACGCAACGCCCGCCCAAAGGATATGCGAATGTACGCGTTCAAGTTCGAGGACAAGCGAACGGATATACTGCGCTCTCGCCGGAACCCTGATCTGCGCGGCGTCCTCGACGGCTCTCAGGAAGGCCGTGATGTGACTGAACGAACAGATACCGCAGATTCTTTCCGCGAGATAGATCACCTGTATCGGATTCCGCTCCTGCCCCATACGCTCAATTCCGCGATGTATGGCCCCGGGGCGTACCCGCGCTCCGACGATTCTTTCGCCGTCAAGATCCAGCCAGGCCGTTATGGGTTCCTTGAGTCCGACATGGACGGGGCCTATCGGCACCGTATACGTCTTGGCACTCATGTTCATTCCACCTTTAGGAGAGATCTCGGATCATGTCGGGACTGAGCCCCTCTTCATCCCGACGCCACGGTTTGACATTCTCGTCCCAATCCTCCGGGAGGAAAATGAACCCTTTCATGGGCAAGCCCTCGAACTCGACACCCAGCATTTCCCGCATTTCCCGCTCACTGTATTCGATTCCCGGAATCCTGTCGTACAGCGACGGGATCTTCAGATCGGATTTCGGCACAAGGACACATACGGAGACACCTACCCGTCCTCCGCGCGCGGCGACTCTAAACAGAGAGAAATGATAGTTCAGGAGGATATTCTCCCCGACATCGTCGCCGGAAATCACGTGAAAATGGGGAAAATCGATGGCGAAAAGTTCGTCGACGACCCGAAGAAACTGACTTCTTTCAGGTCGGATCCACAGATCGACATACTGGACAGAGTTCTCCCGTCCTCCGAATCGCTCCCTGCGTTCTACCGCAACGTTTTCGAGACGCGCGCGAAGCCGGGATACGACATCCTCGGAGGAGAGAGCCTCGCTCGCATAATCAGGATTGCGACGCATCATACCACTGCCTCCCGAGCCGCTTCGATAAGCTCTTTCCGCTTGCTCTCGAGCTTCAGGACCGCTTTCGCCACGCCCTCGGTGATAGCCTCCGGCCGGGGCGGACATCCGTGGACATAGACGTCGACTGGAATAATCCGGTCCACCGGGCCTTCGAGATTGTACGAACGGTAGAAGACATCTCCGGAAGAACCGCAGTTGCCGACGACCACGACGACCTTGGGGTCCGGAATCTGGCGATAGATCCGAAGCAGACGGTCCTTCATGTATTTCGTCACCGGACCGGTCACGACGAGGACATCCGCATGACGCGGAGATCCCACAAGTTTCATGCCGAAGCGCTCGATATCGTACCGCGGGCTGATCGTCGCGACGATCTCTATGTCGCAGCCGTTGCACGATCCGCTGTTGCAGGTCATCACCCAGAGGGATTTCGGCAGGATTTCAAGATACTTCTCGAGTTTCACCTTTATCACCCCCTAAAATATGACCGCAAGCGCGCAGATAACGGCCGAAACGAAGACAAACCACCCAGCGTAGTCGGTGGTGATTCCGCTGTGAAATGCGACAAGCGCGTTGTAAAAAGGAGTGAACGCCTTCTTGTATCCCCAGTATGCCGATGACGCGGGAACCGTTATATCCGCTCCGTCCTCGGGAACGGGGTTCCCCGACCAGTAGATTTCGTCCTGATCTGTCCCCTTCTTGTAGTCGCGTCTCCCCATGGAACGAAGCCACAGGGCATAGAACGACGCAATGAAAAAGAACGCGATCCACGCCGAAACATCCCAGAAGCCGAAACCGGTGTATATCTTGCCCAACACGTCGCGCCACCTCCTTACGGGTGAAGAACGGCGCCGATGTAGCCCGCCTGATCGACAAGCGCTTTGGCAGCAGGCTCGATCAGATTGGAAATCGTCCAGGACGGGAAGAGAGTGAATCCGACGATAACAAATCCGAAAACCATCATTCCCAGAACCATTCCGGCCGGCGCTTCGCGGACGGATTTCCACTGATTCTTCTCAGGACCGAGGAACGCCGTCTGGAAGATCTTGACGAAGGAAGCGAGCGTCAGGACGGACGTTACGAGCGCCACGGCGCTGAGAACCGGATGGACCGTGAAGACGGATTCGTAGATCAGGAGTTTGGAAACGAAACCATTGAACGGCGGGATTCCCGAGATCGCCGCCGCCGCGATAAGGAACAGGACTGTCGTATACGGCATCCGGCGGGCAAGCCCACCCATGCGGTCCAGATCTCTCGTCCCCGTGGCGTAATACAGCGCGCCGGCCGCGAGGAAGAGCAGTCCCTTGTACATGCTGTAGTTCACCATGTGGAAGAGGCCGCCCTTCAGCGCCGTGAAACCATAATCCGCGAGGGCCCGGGGGTCGTGAAGCGCGGAAAGGCCGACGCCAAAGGCGAGAAGCATGTATCCGACCTGGGAAATCGAATGATACCCGATCAGGCGTTTGATCTCGTGCTGGATGACCGCCATCGTAACCCCGAAGAACATCGACATCATCCCGAGGACGATGAAGATCCAGGGAATGAAACTGTTTTGCGCAACAGTACCAAAGAGCGTGAAGCACACCCTGATCAGACCGTAGAGCGACACCTGGCTGACCGTGACAAGCAGGCAGGTGACGCCCGAAGGCGACTCGGCATAGGAGTCGGGCATCCACATGCTCATAGGGAACGCACCGCATTTCATCGCAAGCGCCGAAACGAGAAGCGCCAGAATCAGCTTGTCGACCGTCGTCATCTGGATGGCATCCGCTATCGCGGCCATATTCAGGAAGTTGTACTTTCCATAAATCGAACCGACCGCAATCAGGATGAGCATCGCGGAGATCTGCGACAGGAGCATGTACTTGAAGCTCGCCTCGATCGCCTCGGGCTTGTCGCGCCAGAAGGCGATCAGACCAAAGGACGCGACGGAGGCGATCTCGATGAACACGAAGAAGTTGAACATGTCGCCCGTCAGGGACATCCCGAGCGCACCGACCGTCAGGAGAAAATAGAGCGAGACGAAACGGTGAAGGCCACTGAAACCGTTCATATACTGCAACGAAAAGAGCGCCCCGGCGAACGACGCGATCGCGACCGTCAGCCCCATGAAGGCGCTGAGAGCGTCGATCTCGAACATGATCCTGACCGGAAAGGCGAACCCGGAAGGGAGCGTCAGGGAAATCGATTCGCCGCCCATAACATACAGAATCGTTCCGTGAAGCAGGACATTTCTCCACAGGAGGAACGCGATAATCAGGGTCACCAGCGAAACCGCGACGAACAGGAGGTTCCGGAGGAACTTCCCGCCGAGCGAGAAGAGCGGCGTCGCGAATGCCCCGAGAAGCGGAAACGCGACTACAAGTGCGGGAAGATGCTGGCTCCAGTTCATCCGCGCAACCTCCGTATCTCATTGACGTCGAGAGTGCCATAGTGTTTGTAGAGCATCATGATCAGCGCGAGCATCAGCGCCGTCGTCGCGAGAGCGATGACGATCGCGGTCAACGTCAGACACTGGGGAATCGGAAGGACGACCTTTGCGTGAGCCCCGGCGAGATAATGGATCGGAATGGCTCCGCCGTTCCTGTATCCCATCGCGACGAGGAAAAGGTTGATGGCGGACGCGATAACGCTGACCCCGATGGATATCTTGACGAGATTTCTCTCGGAAAGGATCGCCACTGTCCCCATCAGAAAAAGAACGCCGACGACTATGAAAGGCGCATTACCGATCATGGCCGCACTCCGTCCCGACGGGACTCGTTTCGTACAGGCGGATACCCTTGAACATATAGATCACGATCAGGGAAAGTCCGCCGGCGACTTCGATTCCGACCGCGATATCCATAAGGGCGATGGTTCCCGAAGGCGGAATGATTCCGTGTGCGCCGCCGGCCATGGCCGCTTCGTGGGTGACGGAAACGAAGTTATAGAAAAACGACGTGGGAAAACCCATGAACGCGAGGCCGATGAAAAGCAGAAGGCCGAAGCCGACAAGGCTCGTATAGAACCTTTCATTGACCCACGAAAGGAGGCGGTTCCCGCCGTATGCGACAAGGAGGAACGTCAGGAACGTCGCAACGATGGCGCCGCCCTGGAATCCTCCGCCCGGAGTGAGATCGCCGTGAATGATGACGTTCGCTCCGAAGACGACCATAAACCACGCGAAGATGTCACATCCCTTACGAACAACAACAGACAGAGGATTCAATCCCGTCTCCCCCCTTGCCGGAACAAAGCCGTCACAGAACACAGCGCCGTAAAGAGGACCGCGGCCTCTCCGATCGTATCGAACCCGCGGTAATCGAAAACCAGCGAGGTGACGATATTCTCGGAAGAGCGGTCCTTGAGGGCGTGAGCGATGTAGTAGTCATCGACGGGAGTCTTCAACGGATCGCCGAAAGGATGGACGTTGTCGAGTACTCCCCAGACGATGCCTCCGAGAACCAGCGCCGCCGCGATGAACATGGTCTTTTTCATTTGACGCCGCCTCCGTTCCCCTTTCTGATCTGCCCGCAGGCGCGAAGCGCGATGATGTAGATGACCGTACTGAGAGCGGCGCCTATCGCAGCTTCGGCGATAGCCACATCGGGTGCCTGCAGGATATAAAACTCTAGGGCCATGCACAGACTGAAAGCTCCGAGCGCCAGAGCCGAAGAGAGAAGATCTCGGAACCAGATGGCGAAAAATCCCGCCAGCACGATCAGTACGAGGACACAGAGATGAAGAAGCTGCATCATGCGGCTCTCCGCCTCCTTCCTTCCTTTTCCGCAAGACGGTCCACAACGGCGAACTTCGGATCGATGCGACTTCTGTGAGCCGCCCTAGCGATCGCATGTGCCCCCGTTGCGTTCGTGACAAGCAGCACGGCCATCGCGACGAACGTATGAATCGCAAGGACGAGGAAGCGCGATTCGCCGGCCGAAAGATAGCGGAAGAGCGTATAGACGATTACAGCCAAGCCTGTGAAGAGACTTCCGAAGGTCGAGCACTTCGTTGCTCCGTGCATTCTCGTGTAGACGTCAGGGAAGCGATACAGGGAAACAACTCCGAGAGAATTGAAGAAAATTCCGACCAAAAGAAACAACAAGACAAAAAGCCCTTCAACGATGCCCATGTCACATGCCCCCCTCGATGTAACGAGCGATGAACATGGTGCTGACGAAAGACAGCCCCGCATACACGATCGCGATATCTTCCATGACGACGGAATCGTACACCGCGGCAAGGACGATCATGATCGCGACCACGAGACTGTTCATCGTGTCAAGAGCCACAGCCCTGTCGGGAATCGTCGGGCCGGAAATCAGACGGCCAAAGACGAGAACGATCAGAACGGCGTAGATTCCGACAGTCCAGGAAAAAAGGGTTATGCTCAATCCGCCAACCTCCTTGCCCAAGATGCAAAGGATCCGTAAATCTCCTCTTCAGAGGGATTTTCGTCCCGCACGTAAATCCAGTGCACGTAGAATGCTCCTTCGTCGTCCACATCGACAGTCAATGTGCCGGGTGTCAGAGTGATGGAATCTGCCAGGATCATTCTGGAAAGGTCGCTTTTCAGATCCGGAGTGAGCTTCACGATCCCGGGACGGATATTTCCGGTGATCACGCGAATAGCGACGTCGATGTTCGCTTTGAAGAGAGCTATGCCGAAGGGAACGAAAACATAATAGAGGAAGGAAATCCAGCGAAGCGGGTTCAGTATTTTGAGAAAGGAGAATCGATATGAGGGAACCCACGTTCGTGCCGCAAGCGCGAGAATCGTAGCGAGGAGAAAAGCCACTGCGAACTCTACCGGAGCGATCGTGCCGCCGGACCACACGAGAAGGAGATACATGAGGAAGGACGCGAAAAAAATGAACACACATTCCACCTCCTTATTGAGAAAGTCACAACGGATACATTATACTACACGCCTCATTCCTGTAAACTTATGTTAAATAAGGAACTTTCTTTTGTCTCGAAGTATGGTTGAAAGTGAATTTTATTATTCAAAAAGGTGGTACAGTCCGTGCCCGGGTCTATTGGCCATGTTATTATTCCAACCTATCCGGAGCGAAATGGAGTGAACCGATGTTGATTTTTTCAGGTGTTCGAGGCATGCTCCTTGCGGACATCGCGCTTGTCAGTGTATCTCTCTTCTGGGGACTCGGGTTCGTCGCCATGAAAGACGCGCTCGCGTCATTTCCACCTTTCTGGCTTCTTTCAATCCGTTTTGGAGCGGCATCGGTCCTGTTGCTGCTCATCTTCCGGCGAAAAGTCCGCGCGATGACCCGCAACGATCTTATTGCCGGAGTCGTCATCGGGATCTTCCTCTTCCTCGGATTCGCGACGCAGACAATCGGCCTGAACTTTACGACCGCAGGAAAGCAGGCGTTCCTGACTTCCGTTTATGTGATTATGACTCCGTTTCTCTCATGGTTCATAAGACGCGTCTTCCCTGGGATTCTCGTCTTCGTTTCCGCCGCGGTCTGCATATTCGGGATGGCGTTTCTGACATTGCAGGAAGGCTTTCAGATCGGCTTCGGCGACACGCTTACGCTTGTATGCGCCCTCTTTTTCGCTGCCCAGCTCGTCGCGATTGAACACTACGCACCGATGCACGACCCCGTGACGCTCACCATCGTCCAGATCTGCACCGTCCTCGTCCTGAGTCTCCTCTGCGCCCCTCTGTTCGAAACGTGGCCGGGGTTCGACGGGTCCAACGGAATCGGAAGCATCGCCTATACCGTCCTGTTCTGTACCATTTTCGCGTTTCTCATCCAGAACACGGCCCAGAAACACACATCATCGACGCATGCCGCCATTCTCCTGAGCCTCGAATCGCTCTTCGGAGCACTCTCTGGGGTCTTCCTCCTCGGCGAGGTCTTCACTTCCCGGATGATTTTCGGCTGCGCCCTGATCTTTGTTGCAGTCCTGCTGACCGAACTCGGGAACTCCGTTCTTCTCGCGTTCCGAAAACGACGGGACGACTCCCTGAAGACCGCCGGTTCGAACGCGAATCCATAGCCCTTTCGTTCTTCACCGGAGGAACAAGACATCGCGACGTGTCCGTTCCGATAAGGTCTTCTCTTCGTGCGAACCGCAGCGCCTCTTCGACGATTTTCCTGTTTTCGGGTTTCATGTACTGCATGAGGGCACGCTGCATCCGTTTTTCCCTGTCCCCTCTGGGAACGAAGACGTTCGCGCCGTTTCTCGGGTCGATTCCCGTATGGTACATGCACGTCGAAAGACTCCCGGGCGTCGGCATGAAATCCTGGACCTGTTCGGGCATATACCCCATCTCCCTGATAAACCCGGCGAGTTCGATCGCGTCTTCGAGCGTACATCCGGGGTGACTCGACATGAGATACGGGACGAGATATTGTCGCAGTCCGAGAGATTTGGACGTTCCGAAAAAGAGTTCGCGAAACGCTTTGAAGACCGATATATCCGGCTTCCCCATTATCGCTGTCACTTTCGACGACGCGTGTTCCGGAGCAACTTTCAGTTGTCCGCTGACATAGTTCCGGCAGAGTTCACGTACGATTCTCTCACGCGATTTGTCGAGCATGATGTAGTCATACCGGAGTCCCGACCTGACGAAAACGCGACGGACTCCCGGCACTGACCGGATCTTGCCGAGAAGGTCCAGAAAACGGCTGTGATCGACGTGAAGGTGGGGACACGGCTCGGGCCCGATGCACTCGCGCCCGGCGCACGTTCCCTCGCTGAGCTGTCGCGAACAGGAAGGGACACAGAAATTCGCGGTCGGGCCGCCGACGTCGTGAATGATCCCCTTGAAATCCGGCAGATCCGCCAGCAAACGGACTTCCCGGAGAATTGACTCGTCGCTCCTCATTTGGATGATCCGTCCCTGATGGGCGAACAGCGAACAGAAAGAGCACCCTCCGAAACATCCCCTGTGCGTTACGATACTGAACCGGACCTCCCTGATCGCAGGTACCCCACCGGCATTTTCGTAGACGGGGTGGTATGTCCTCGCGTATGGAAGGTCGTAGATTTCGTCCAACTCATTCTCTGATAACGGAAGCGACGGAGGGGTCTGAACGACGGAACTCAGACCGTGCCTCTGGCGAAGCATCCTTCCCCGGAACGGATCCTGCTCACGTGAAAACAGGCGAAACGCCTCGGCGAATGCCTTCACGTCCTCGGCCGTCTCTTCGAACGAAGGAAGCTCGATACAATTCTGAAGCGATTCGTCCGCTCTCGCCCGCCAACAGGTTCCGCGAACGTCTCGGATCGACGCGACGCTCTCGCCGGACCGGAGCCGTCGCGCGATCTCGCGGAGCGGCCGTTCCCCCATCCCGTACACGAGAAGGTCCGCACGGCAATCGACCAGAAGGGACCTGCGCACCGAATCCGACCAGTAATCGTAATGCGCGAAACGTCGCAGGCTCGCCTCGATACCCCCGACGACGAGGGGGATGTCTCCCCAAAGTTCGCGGATGCGATTGCAATATACCAGCGTCGCTCTGTCGGGTCGTCTTCCGGGCCGTCCTCCCGGGGAATACGCATCTTCGCTTCGCTTTCTGCGCGCCGCGGTGTATGCCGAAACCATCGAATCGAGATTTCCGGCCGAAACGAGAACGCCGAGTCTCGGCCGGCCGAGTACGCGGAAATCTTCGGGCGAGCGCCAATCCGGCTGCGCTATGATACCCACCCGGAAGCCGTCCGACTCGAGCATTCTCGAGAGAATCGCATGGCCGAAGCTCGGATGGTCGACGTACGCGTCTCCCGATATGAAGACGAAGTCGAGTTCGTCCCATCCTCTTTCGTCCATGTCCACGCGGCTGATCGGGAGAAATCGCATACCTTCAGCGAACCGTTCCGGGAACATCGTTCCGTTCCCGTTTCCTCTCCTCGACGGATGAATCCACGATACGACCGAGCAGATCTCCGAACGAAAGCGACGCCGCCGCCGCGGCTTTCGGCACAAGGCTCGTCGCCGTCATTCCGGGAACTGCGTTGACCTCGAACACCTTCGGAGTTCCCCCCGGCGTGAGCCGGAGATCGACCCGCGAATACACCGAACATCCGAGGGCCGCATGCGCTGCAACCGCCGCGTCACAAATCCGTTCGAGCACGTCGGCGGCAAGCGGTGGCGGAGTCAGGTATTCCGTCGCTCCGGCCGTGTACTTCGAGTCGTAGTCGTATATTCCCTTTCTCGGCCGTATCATGACGGGCGGCAGCGCGAGCACATCCTTGCCGTGCCCGAGAACCGTCACCGCGATCTCGTCGCCATCGACATATTCCTCGACGATGGCGTCTTCGTCGAAAGCCGCAACGAGTGAAAGCGCGTCACGTAACGCCGATTCGCCGGATACGATCGAAAAGCCGACCGTACTGCCGCAGGAACGCGGCTTGACGACGATCTTTCCCGTCTGTGCCAGAAATTCGCGACATCGGAAGATGTCGTCCTCGTCGAAGCGACTCGGCACACAGAAACCGGACGGAACGGGGACCCCGGCCTGACAGAAAACGGCCTTGCTGGTCCATTTGTCCATGGCGAGCATGCAGGCCCTCGGCCCGGAACCGGTGTACACGAGCCCTTCCGATTCGAGAAGGACCTGCAGCCGACCGTCCTCCCCCCAGCATCCGTGCAACGCGACGAACGCGCAACAGCTCGTCGCCCGGACACGCGAAAGAGCCTCCGTCATCGAACGGACATCCTCGAACCTCACCCGGGCGCCGATACTTTCGAGAGCGTCCGCGACAGCATGTCCGCTCATCAGCGAAATTTCCCTTTCCGGTCCGTCCCCTCCGGACAGAACGAGAATATTCCCTCTCCATTCCATCTCTCTCAACTCCCGTGGCATTTTTCTGAAACCGCATCCAATGAAAAAAGAGAAGGACTGGAAATCAGCCCTTCTCCGTCGATATACGATCCGGGTGTATTCCTATTTCTTCTCTCCGCTTTTCGGGAAGGAAATCGACGCCTTGTATTCCTCCCGAAGCTTTTTCACTTCTTCTTCATACAACTGCCGGTCCTTCTCTCGAAGGAGCGACTCCTTGATCCGGTCCTTGGCCTCTTCGAAGGTTGCTGTGGAAGGATCCTTGCGGTCCGTCACCTTGATCAGGTTCCAACCGTTGTTCGCCTTCACGGGACCTCCGACTTCGCCCTTCTTCAAGGCGAAAGCGACCTTTTCGAGTTCCGGGTACAGACGCCCCTTCGGATGCCAGCCGATGTCGCCGCCAGCCTCATTCGCCTTGTTCGGACATGTGGAATATCTGGAAGCCGCCTCTTCGAAAGAAAGGCCTTTTCGAATTTCATCGAGAATCCGCTTCGCATCCGCCTCGTCGCCAAGAAGGATATGACTCACGCGAACCGTTTCCGGAACGAGGAACTTCGCCGGATTCTTCTGATAGAAGTCCTTCGCCTCCACATCCGTCACCGTCATTCCGGCGGCAAGTTTATCCATGATGACTTTCCGCGCCAGGTTCTTCCTGATGACTTCCGCAATCGGCTCGAACTGCTCGCGAAAAGCCTTGTCCTCATCGAGCTTCGTCGCCTTCGCCTTTCGGTAGAAAAGCTCCCTGTTGATCAGGTCGTCAAGGATATTCTGGCGCCCCTCGGGAGTATTCACAGCCTGCGCCTGCCGCGGATCGAGCGTTCTGATCACGCCGTCGATATCGGAGACCCTGATCTCGTGCCCGCCAACAAGGGCAAGAACGGTGTTCGGATCCTGCGGACCGTGATCCTTCTGCGACGGAAGAACGAACGTATCCTTCGCGGTATCGGAAGCCTTCTTGTCAGTTTCGGCAGCCCACACAGCGGAGAAAGAAAGCGAAACGACACACATCGAACAGGCGAAAATCCGCAACCACTTCTTCATAATATCCTGTCTCCTCCCTGAAGATCTGTCCCGTAAACCACGGGAGTATACCATAGCGCTCACGCGGAATGGATACGACATTTCGCGGAACCCGGGCTAGAGCTTTCCGACACGGATTGCATCGATCGTGTCGCCCTTTCCGATACGTATGACAATGCCTTCCCCATGTCCGCTCAGGAACGTTTCCGATCTTTTATCCTCCTTGCTGGGCTTTCCAAGGATCAGTCGCGCCTTCTCTCTGTTCATTCCTGGGACAAGTCCGCCCTTGAGCCCTCTCGCTGCCGAAGAAACCTCGATGACCGTCACGCGCGCATTGCGTCCGCTTCCGTTCACCGTCACGGAGAGTCCGTCATAGCGCAGGACGATCTGTTCTCCAGATTTTGAGGTCACTGTCTTTCTCGGCGTCCCAAGGACAGCTTCGACAGCATCCCTCGTTCCTCCGAATGTCGAGAGAGCATCTCTCACAACGGAGGAAAGAGTTGTGTTCCGTTCCCCGGATTCCGCGAGAGGTTCGATATATTTCCCGAATACCCATCCGATCACGTTTCTCCCGTCCCGGATCTTGTACCACTGCCAGTCGAGCGGTTTGCTCAGGTTGCCCGAGGGAACCTGAAATACGGTCTTCGCCGAATCCTGCGGAAGACGGACGGAATACCGTGTCCCTCCCTCGTCGCAACTCACGACGATAACGCCCCTTCCTTTCAGGATCCGGACGGTCTTTCCGCGGATTTGGGCGTCAAAATCCATGATCGCGACCGCTTCCGAAGCCGTTTCCGGCATCCACGTCTCCAGAATATCGACGTGTTCCCCTTGGGAAAGTTTCGTCACGACCGTGCTTCCGACGCTGTGATCGGCACGGACGTTTACGTTCGATCCGAGACTGATCCCCTTTTTCCCCACGTCTTGCGCGGGTGCCGCCTGCACTCTCTGCGGAAGCGGACCGGTCGTCCCCGGTTTTCCCGAGACAGCCGGCACTGCCAGATCCGCGGAAGGCGAAATGGAAGGAATTCCGGAAATCTTCCCGACGGCATCTTCCGGCTTCGTCGAGAAGTGCTTCCATGCCCAAATACCCGCGAAGGTGACCAAGAGAACGAGAAGGATGAGAAGGAGTATCCTCGACCTTTGTCTTTTTCGCCGATCGTAGTGAATCATTGCAGTACCCCCTTATGGGCCATTCCACGTCGGAGGACGCGCTTCGCTCTCGAAATTCAGGTTTCGACCGACCGAAAAGATGTTATAGCAGATTGTCCGCGTTTGGAACCCGTAATATCCGCAGCGGGCGGAAATCATCCCCCCGATGTGTCGCCCCCTGCGTTCAGCGTTCCGTTCACAAGCTGCGGGTATAAAGACTGGAAGGGAAGGGGACGACTGAAAAGGAACCCTTGGTAACACGGGCATCCCGCATTCTCGAGCAAGAATTCCTGATCTTCCGTCTCGACTCCTTCGGCTATGAGATCGAGATCGAGTTCCCTGGCAAGACTGCAGACCGCTCGAACCAGCGAGAACGATCGGGACCCACGTTTCATTTGTCCGATGAAGGAACGATCGACCTTGATTCCATCGAGCGGAAGCTCCTGAAGATACGAAAGAGAGGAATAGCCAGTTCCGAAATCGTCGATGTACAGGCGGATTCCGAGCTCCTTCAGTCCGGAGAGGAGAGGCGTCGCATCCGGCCCCGCCGAAATCAGTGCATTTTCCGTCAGTTCCAGAATGAGCATATCCGGAGAAAGCCCCGTTTTCCGAAGCGTCTGTCGGACAACTTCGCCGAACCGCTGGTTGCGGATCTGAAACGCGGAAACATTGACTGAAACGGGGATTTCGATTCCTTTCCCATTCCATGAGGCTGCGTCCTCGCAGGCTCTGGAGAGAACCCATTCGCCGACCGGATGAATCATGCCCGTTTCCTCCGCCAGTGGTATAAATCTGTTGGGGGGGATGAAATCGTCTCGTCCGACGGGCCATCGAATCAACGCCTCGACCCCGATAATTGTTTTTCTTGCGTCCGAACGGACCTGCGGCTGGTAAAAGACCCGGAAGAGATTCCGCTGCAACGCCCGCTCCATTCCGCGTATCAAAAGATTCCTCGTCGCTTCCCTGCGCTTCATGCCTTTATCGAAAAAGGCGAAAAAGGCTTCGTTTCCCTCTTTCGCCTTCCGGAGAGCGAGGTCGGCTGCCCAGAAAAGATCGTCCGCACACTCCCCGTCGCCGGGATACAGGCTGACCCCGATACTGGCAGAGACGCGAAACGTCCGCACCCCGACGGAGAAAGGCTCCTCGAGTGTCTGATGCAGGTCGGACGCTATCCGGCGGACGAGATCAATCGTATCGAGATCGGGGACTAGTATTCCGAACAGGCTTCCCTCCACACGCGCGATCATGCACCCTTCGGGCAGGATTTCGGAAAAGCGTCGCGCGGTCAACTTGAGGACGCTGTCACCGAAATGATATCCGAATGTCTTGTTTATTTCGCGAAAACGTCCGAAATCGACAAGAAGGATGGCAAGCCGTTCGTCCG
>CALFXN010000172.1 GCA_937957815.1 uncultured Synergistales bacterium | reverse complement strand
CCGAAAAAGACGACTGGCGCTTCATCGGCGCGGGCGGACGCTGCCTGTCGCTGCTTCCCGGATCGAGCATCGTCGCGAGCGACATGAGCTTCGGGCTGATCCGCGGCGGCCATCTCGACGCGACCGTCCTGGGCGCGCTCGAGGTCGACGGGAAGGGCAACCTCGCGAACTGGTGGATCCCCGGCAAGCTCGTCCCCGGAATGGGGGGCGCGATGGATCTCGTGACGGGCGCGAAGACCGTGTACGTCGCGACGACGCACTGCGACAAGAAGGGGAAGTCGAAGCTCGTGAAGACCTGCACGCTGCCGCTGACGGGCGCCGAAGTCACGGACGTCATCGTGACCGAATTATGCGTCGTCCGGAAGATCGACGGCGTGATGACGCTCTGCGAAATCGCGCCGGAAGTCACCGTCGAGGAACTCGTCGCACACACGGACATGACGCTGAAGATCGCGGATACGGTCCTGCCCATGGAGGGATGCAAATGACCTGCACTGTATCAGGGAAACACCCGGTGCTCCTGTCGGCGTGCAGAACGGCCGGCGGAAAGTTCGGCGGTGCGTTCAAGGATCTCAGCGCTCCGGACCTCGGCGCCGTCGCCATAAAGGAGGCCATGGCGCGCGCGAAGGTCGATCCGTCCGACGTCGAGGAAGTCATCATGGGAAACGGCTGGCAGGCGGGCGTCGGGGCGAACCCGGCCCGGATCGCGCTCTTCCGGTCCGGTCTGCCGCAGAACATCCCGGCGTTCACGATCAACAAGCGCTGCGGATCGGGGCTTCGGGCGATCATGCTCGCGTCCGACCGGATCCGCCTCGGTGACGCGGCCTGCATGGTCGCGGGCGGCATGGAATCCGCGACGAACGTGCCCTACCTGCTTCCGGACGCCCGGTGGGGCATGCGGATGGGGGAGAAGAAGGCCGTCGACGGCCTGCATCAGGACGGCTTCATGTGTCCGCTCGCAGGGATGCTCATGGGCGCGACGGCGGAAATTCTCGTCAAGGAATACGGCATCACGCGGGAGGAGCAGGACGCCTACGCGCTCGAAAGCCACAGAAAGGCCGTCGCGGCGATGGAGTCCGGCGCGTTCGACGACGAGATCGTGACGGTCGTCCTCAAGGACCGCAAGAAGGGCGACATCCCCGTCCGCCAGGACGAGATCCCGCGGAAGGACACCACCATCGAGGCTCTTGCGAAATTGCCGCCCGTCTTTTTCAAGGACGGGACGATCACGGCGGGGAGCAGCTCGGCGCTCTGCGACGCGGGAAGCGCGGTCGTCGTCGCCGATCCCGACTGGGCGGCGTCGAAGGGGCTTGCGCCGATGGCCGAGATCCTGGGGTATGCGTCCGCGGCGCTCGCGGCCGATCACATGGGCCTCGGGCCGACGCTCGCGATGCCGAAGGCGCTCGCGAAGGCGGGGATGACGCTTGCGGACATGGACGTCATCGAGATCAACGAGGCGTTCGCGGCGCAGATCATCGCGTGTCATCGGGCGATGCCGTTCGACATGGACAAACTCAACCTGTGCGGCGGCGCGATCGCGCTCGGACACCCGATCGGCGCGACGGGTGCGAAAATCCTCGCGACGCTCATCAACGTCCTCAAACGGAAGGACAAGGAACTCGGCGTCGTCTCGGCCTGCATCGGCGGCGGCCAGGGCGTCGCGATGGTCGTGCGGCGGCTCGCGTAGAAGCGAGCCAACGCTGCGGAAGAGAACGAAAAGCGCTCCGTCTTTCCTTTTTCGTCGTTCCCGAGTGCGGAGACGAATCGGCAAAGAAAGGAGTCTGCGAGATGAAAATACGCATCGCCGTTCTTCTGCTTGTTGCGGTTTTCTGCGGCGTTCCGGCGCCGTCCGAAGGATGCACGACGATTCTCGTCGGAAAGAACGCAACCGCGGACGGCGCCGTTTTGCACGGACATAACGAGGATATGGGGTTCACGGCGGTCGGACGCCTCTGGTCCGTCGCAGGAAACGCCCACGGGCAGGGGGAAAAGGTCGACGTCCCCTACGTGAAGCTCGACGTCCCGAGCGTCACGTACCGCTACTGGGCGTCGGGAAACGCGTTCGGAACCTCCGGACTCGGCATCGCGACCGAAGCGCGACCGTACGACTCGGTCCTCGTCGGGATGAACGAGTTCGGAGTGACGATGAGCTGCAACTGGATGTACTCGAAGGAGGAAAATCTGCCGGGGAAGGGCGTCCGGCGATACGCGATCCGGCAGTTGATTCTCGAACGCGCGAAGACCGCAAGGGAAGCGGTCTCGCTGATCGCGACCCTGATCGACACGTACGGGCAGGCCGACTGGGGCGGACTGACGTATTGCCTCGCGGATCCGACGGAAGCCTGGATCGTCGAAACGACGTCGAGAAACTGGGTCGCGAGGCGAGTGAAGGACGACGAAGTCCTCGTCGTAGCGAACCGTTTCACGATCGGGGATGAATACGATCTCGCGAGCGCGGGTCTCGAGAAGACGGCACGGGACAAGGGCTGGTTCGCCGCAAAGGAAGGTTCGAAGCTCAACTTCAGGGCCGTTTATGGCGATCCGGCACGAATGTCGTCTCCATACGATGTCGATCGTGAGAATCGCGCCTACGATCTTCTGAAGGACAAAAGAGGAGCGATCATGCCGGGCGATATCGTGGCCGTGCTGATGGACGCCTACGAGGGAACTCCGAAGTATCACAAGCCGATCAATCATATGGAACCATGGGAGGACGTGACCGACAAGCTCCTGATCCCGCGGGCGATCCGCACGAATCTCTGTCAGTCGTCCACCGTGGCGCATCTTCGCGGACATCTTCCGGTCGAGGTCGGTTGCGTCATGTGGTACGCCATGACGATTCCGGGGTACTCCGGATACTTCCCCGTATATGCGGGGGCATCCCTGATCCCGGAAGAGTACAGGAACGTCAACAGCGCCTATGGCCCGAACTCGGCCTGGTGGCCCTTCAGGATGCTGCAGAAGGTGACGGACGGCGATCACGATCTCCTGTTCTGTATCCTGAAGAGTTTCTGGGAAGGGCGGCGAGCCGTGATCGCGAACAGTTGCGCCGTGATCGAGGCGAGGGCGCTGAAGCTGATCGGCGAGGGGAAAAAGGCGGAGGCGGCCGCTCTCCTGGACCGGTTCACCTTCTCGCAGGCGAAGGACGTCCTCCAGAGCGCGCATGTCTTTCTCCGGAAGTTCCAGGACCGGACCGGGAACGCTCCCGTATATTGAACGGGGTATCGGATATGAGAAAGGGGGCGCCCCGTCCGGGCGCCCTCTTCGTCGTTGCGCTGTCCCGGGAGCTCTATGCCCCGCAGCACCCTTCCTTTTCCCGTCCGAAGCTGCTGACGACGAGGTGTCCGAGCGTCCTGAGCCCGTAATCCTGAAGCGAGCGGGCGACGTTCACGAGCGACGCGGCGTCCATTCCGGTTTCGACGCCGATTCCGTTCAGGAAGAAGACGAGGTCTTCCGTCGCCGCGTTTCCGGCGGCTCCGGGCGCGAACGGACAGCCGCCGAGCCCGCCGATGGCCGCGTCGAAACGGCTGTAGCCCAGGTCGAGCGCCGCCTTGACGTTCAGGAGCGCCATGCCGAACGTGTCGTGGATATGCAGGTAGATCGGATAGTCGCCGAAACGCGACCGGACGGCCGCGAGCGTCTCGGAGAAGAGCAGCGGGTTGCACGTCCCGATCGTCTCGGCGAGGCAGATGCCGTCGGCTCCCATGTCGAGGGCCTTCCCCATGAGATCCGTGACGCGCGCGGGGGCGGTGCGCCCCTCGAACGGGCACATGAACGACGTCGCGATCGAGACGGAAAGCTCCGCCTTTCCCTTCGCGAGCGCGATGACGTCGGCGAGCCCCGCGAGGGATTCGTCGACGCTCCGGTTCAGGTTCGCCCTGTTGTGCGACTCGCTCGCCGAGAAGACGTAGTTGAGGCAGTCCGCGCCGCCCGCGAGCGCCCGTTCCGCGCCCTTGACGTTCGGAACGAGCGCAGTGAGACGGACCGCATCGCCGCAGCGCGCCTTCACGGTCGACAGGACTTCGGCCGAATCGGCGAGCTGCGGAATCGCCTTCGGACTGACGAAGGACGTGACCTCCATCTCGCGGATTCCCGCGGCGATCATCGCCTCGATGAACTCGAGCTTCTTCTCCGTCGGAATGAAGTCCTTCACGCTCTGAAAGCCGTCGCGGGGGCAGACCTCGCGGATGTGCGCGCGCTTCGGAAGCCCGTCGAAATTCATATCTACAGCACCCCTTCCGCCTTGAGTTCAGCGACCTTTTCCGGAGAATAGCCGAGAAGTTCGCCGTAGACGTTTTCGTTGTCCTGCCCGAGCGCGGGCGACGGATTCCGGACGTCCGTCGACGTTTCGCTGAGCTTCAGGTGCGAGCCCGTGAGCGTGATCTTCCCCGCGACGGGGTGTTCGGTCTCGACGAACATCTTCCGGTCGCCCGCGATGTGGGGGTCCTTCACGACCTGGTCGATCGAGTAGATCGGCGCGCAGGGGACGCCCGCGCCGTCGACCATGTCGTAGATCTGCTGCACCGTGTACTTCGCGGTCCACCCCTCGATGATCTTTCGGAGTTCCTCGTGGTGGGCGACGCGGTCCGGGACGGTCCGGAATTCGGGCTTCTCCGCGAGTTCCGGCATTCCCATGACCTTCGCGAGGTCCTGCCAGAGCTTGTCGTTCCCCGCTCCGATCACAAGGCTTCCGTCGGAGCCCCGGAAGGAGTCGTAGGGATAGGTGGATTCGTAGCGGTTGCCGATGCGCTGGGGGATGCGTCCCTGGACGAGATAGATCATGTTGATGATTTCGAGGCTCGCGACGACGGAGTCGACGAGCGCGATGTCGACCTTCTGCCCCTGGCCCGTGACGGTGCGCGCGTTCAGGGCCGCGAGGACGCCGACGCCGGCCGAAAGCCCCGCGAGAATGTCGCCCATCGCGGTTCCCGTGCGCGTCGCTTCGCCGCCGGGCCACCCGGTCGTGCTCATGAGTCCGCCCATCGCCTGCGCGATGATGTCGTATCCGGGCTTCTGGCTGTACCGTCCGGTGTGGCCGAACCCCGAGATGCACCCGTAGACGATCTTCGGGTTGACCTTCTTCAGGTCCTCGTATCCGAGCCCGAGCTTTTCCATCGTTCCGGGACGGAAGTTTTCGAGGACGATGTCGGCCTTCTTCACCATCTCCAGGAACATCGCCTTCCCCTTCGGGTTCTTGAGGTTCAGCGTGACGCCCTTCTTGTTCCGGTTCAGGTTCATGAAGTACGCGCTCTCGCCGTTCTTGAAGGGGCCCATCTTCCGTTCGTCGGCCCCTTCCTTCGGGTTTTCGATCTTGATGACGTTCGCTCCCATGTCCGCGAGCATCATGGAGCAGAAGGGCCCCGCCAGTACCCTCGTCAGATCCAGCACCGTGACGTTCGACAACGCCGCCTTGAAAACCATTGCCACGACCTTCTTTCTCCTGTATTTCGCCTGAGAGCCGGATCCGGCTCCCCGACGTTTTCCGCCTCATCGTCCTCCGAGCGAAACATACTTTCGTCCGCAAGCACTAGAATACTCCATAATCATCCTGTCGACAATATTCTGTCGCCGGTGTCCTTAAATATATATCATTCCCCCGGTACGATCTTCGAAGAAAGGCCAAGAAGGAGGAGTCGGTCGTGCGGTGTTTCGTGAACCTGAGTACGAGAGCAAAGATCCTCTTTCTGATCGCGCTTGTCTCTGTACTCCTCGGATGTGTGGGGTATACGGGATATTTCTACGGCACGCGGATCGCTGCTAATTCCAGAGTCATGTTCTCTTCTCGTATTCAGCCGATCGGATGGCTTTTCGACAGCCTCGTTCACGGCAGGGCCATTCAGGGGGATATCTGCGCGCTTCTGCTTACAGTCAACGCGCAGGAAAACCAGGCACTCCTCGCCGACATCCAGCGAAGGAAAAAGACCGTCGAAGAGAATTTCTCGAGTCTCGAGAAGAGCCTCTCGGGAGCGGAGGAGACGGAACGAATCGCCAGGATGCGTCCTCTTGTGGGGCGCTTCGACGCCGCATGTGAGAAGACCGTCCGATCGGCCATGGCGAATCTCAACGAACAGGGGTACGCGCAGTTTACGAAAGACGCGCTTCCGATCTTCACCGAATATCAGAAGGAAGTCCGGGACTTTGCGGAATACGAACGCGTATCGGCCAAAGGATTGAATACGGCGAGCGAGAGAATGCCGCGACGGCGATCCACCTGATCGTCTGGATCTCCCTCGGCGCGATCATCCTCGCCGTCGCTTTCGGTCTTTGTATCGCCTCCAGGATATCGAAACCCCTGAACCGTCTGCGCGATGGCGTCGGTCGCTTCGCTGCGGGAGATCCCGCCGCGAAGTTCGAATCGGAAGGAAAGGACGAGATCGCCAGAATGGGGGCCTCGCTCGAAGAGATGGCCGACAAGTCCGGCGCGGGCGCCGAGGAAGAGGTACGGAAGCTCGCAGAGGAGAGCGACGGGGCGGCGAAGAAGATCGCCGATCTTGCGTCTTTGTCCGTCGGACTTCGGAAGCTCGTGGGATTCTTCCGTCTGGAGAAAAACGAAGGCGGCCGGGGATTGATACCCGTCGAAGAACGCTGGAAAAAGCCGCCGGCGTCTCGATCCGATGCCCGAGTGCGTTCGGCGGACGTTCGAGAAGGTTGCGCGCGATCCGGAAGTGTACGCCGTCATGAACGGGCCGAGCGAGTTCCACGTCACCGGAGTGATCCGGGATTGGGATATCGTCGCGAGGCTCGGAGAGATCCGCATTCCGACGCTCGTCGTTTCGGGGAGACACGACGAGGCGACTCCGGCGATCGCGGAAACTTTCCGCATCGCGGAGAGTCCACGTCGCTGTATTTTCGACGAAGACATGCGGGGAATTCCTCTCACTTCATGATAGGATAAAGTGTATACCGGCAATGCTAACAGGGAACGGCATGGAGGTGTCGGCATGGATGGTCGCGCGCTGAAGGAAGAGGTCTGCCGGCGCATCGACGGCAGGAAGGACGAACTGCTCTCGCTCGTACGGGATATCGGCGAACATGCGGAACTGGGGTTCAAAGAGGTCCGGACGTCGGCTCTCGTCGCGGAGTTTCTCGGAAATCTCGGGCTTCCCGTACAGACCGGGCTGGCGCTCACGGGCGTGAAGGCGCGCCTCGTGGGGAGTTCCGAGGGGCCGACCGTTGCGGTGCTCGGCGAACTCGACGGCGTCATCAGTCCGGACCACCCGCAGGTCGTGAAGGGGACGAACGCGGCGCACGCGTGCGGGCACAACCTTCAGCTCGGTGCGATGCTCGGCGCGGCTGCGGGGCTCGCGGGCGTCGCCGGAACGCTCGATGGGAACGTGTGCTTCATGGGTGTCCCGGCCGAGGAGTTCATCGAGATCGGCGAGCGCATGGAGCGTCGCGCGCGCGGAGAGATCCGGTTTCTCGGCGGCAAGCAGGAGCTCGTCGCGATCGGGGCGTTTGACGATGTCGATATGGCGATGATGGTCCACGCCGGGACGAACGTCCCGAAACCCGGGTTCATGCTCGGAAAAACGGGAAACGGCTTCGTCGCGAAGACGATCCGGTACACGGGGAAGGCCACGCACGCGGCGGCCGCGCCGCACGAGGGGATCAACGCGCTCAACGCCGCCGTGATCGGGATCAACGCGGTCCACTCGATGCGCGAGACGTTCCGCGACGACGATCACGTTCGCGTGCACTTCATCATCACGAAGGGCGGGGACTCCGTGAACACGATCCCCGCGGACGTCCGTCTCGAGGCGTACGTCCGCGCGAAGAGCACCGCGGCGATCGACGCGACGCACGCGAAGTTCGACCGCGCGTTCCGTTCAGGCGGCGACGCGGTCGGCGCCAAGACCGAGATCGTGACGATTCCGGGGTACCTGCCGCTCGCGTGTTCCGATCGTCTGAACGAGGTCTTCGCGGCGAACGCGGCGGCGCTCCTGTCGAAAGACGATGTCGTCATCGGGCCGCATTTCGACGCGTCGACGGACATGGGGGATATCTGCCACATCATGCCCGCGATCCACCCGTATTTCGGAGGCGTCACGGGCGCGCTGCATTCGGGGGACTTCAGGGTCGTCGACTTCGAGGCGGCTGTGGTGCTTCCGGCGAAAGTCATGGCCATGGCGGTGATCGACCTTCTGGCCGGCGGGGCGGAAGGGGGGAAGGACGTCATGCGGCGTACTCCCCCGCTCATGAGCCGCGAAGAGTACATCCGGAATCTTGACCGGTATTTCGCGATGAAAGGGGCGGAATAAAGTGGTGGACGGAATACGCAACTGGAAGAATCATATCCTCGTACTCATTCTCGTCATAGGGGCCGAGTATATCGGCATCCACTCGTTCAAGGTCGGGATCGGGACGATCGTCCTGCTCCCGATGCTCTACGCGCTCGCCGCGGGTGCGCTGCTCGGGCCGAAGTTCCTGAAGCTCGTGAAACAGAAGGACATGGTCGAGGCCGGAAGTCTCATCGGCGTGACGCTGATGCTTCTCATGGCCCGCTACGGGACGCTCGTGGGTCCGAACCTTCCGATGATCCTCAAGACGAGCCCCGCGCTCATCCTTCAGGAGTTCGGCAACCTCGGGACGGTGCTGATCGGCATCCCGGTCGCGGTCTTCCTCGGACTCAAGCGCGAGGCGATCGGCGCGGCGCACTCCGTCGCGCGGGAACCGAACGTCGCCCTGATCGGCGACATATACGGTCTCGACGGAGCCGAGGGACAGGGTGTCATGGGCGTCTACATCTGCGGAACGGTCTTCGGCACGATCTTCTACGGCCTGATGGCGACCGTGACGGCGGCGCTCGGAATCTTCCACCCGCTCGCGCTCGGAATGGCGTCCGGCGTGGGAAGCGCGAGCATGATGACGGCGTCGGTCGGATCGCTGAGCGCCGCGTACCCGCAGCTCGCGGACAAGATCCAGGCGCTCGGCGCGGCGAGTAACATGCTCTCCGGCCTCGATGGCATCTACATGTCGCTCTGGATGGCGCTTCCGATGTCCGAATGGCTCTACAGGACGTGCTACCGAATGAAATACGGGCAGCTCCCCGACAGACCCGTCTATAAGGAGGTCCGTTCATGAAGACTCTCGAGGTTCTCGCGGTCCTCGTCATCGTCGCGATCATGTCGCTCGCCGCGAATCTCGTTGGGGCGAAGATTCCCGTTCAGGACGCGCTCCCCGGAATGGCGGTCCTGATAGCGATCTGCATCGCGGGCGTTCTCTGCGCGAAGCATATTCCGGTCCGCATTCCGTCGGTGGCCTATATCGTGACGCTCGCCTGCATCCTGACCTATCCGGGCTTCCCCGGAGCGGCGACGATCTCTGCGTGGGTCAAGAAGGTGAACTTCCTCGCGCTGACGACGCCGATCCTCGCCTACGCCGGAATCGCGCTCGGCAAGGATCTCGACATGCTCAAGAAGACGGGCTGGCGGATCGTCGTCGTCTCCTTCGTCGTTTTCATCGGGACGTACGTCGGTTCGGCCGTCATCGCGCAGGTCGTCCTCAAAATGATCGGGGAGATCTGAGGACGAAATCGGCGCGATATGCGGCGAGCGTTTCCGCTTGGAACGAGGAGGGCTTCCCGCGTTCGCGGGGAGCCCTCCTCATGTATCCGACCTGATTGAACTCTCCCGATTCCGTCGGGTTACGCCTTCAGTGGGAGCGGGTTGAAGCCTTTCGAGATGAGGTACGCCATGACCGCCGCGATGACGTTGTTGACGCAGATCATGTTCGCGATCGCGGCGCCGCACACGTTCAGTCCGGCCGTTCGCCTGCGACGCATGGCTCTTCTCTCCTGAGGGGAACTGGTTGTGAACCGCTCTCGAGGACGCTCGCATCGGGAACCCGAAGAGTGTGCGAACATGGCGATTAAGAACAAAAAACCACGCACCACACACCTCATGAAGCCTCAAGGTGCAAAGCAGATTCCGGGAAATGGCTTCATCCCGTCTTCCGAAGTATTGCATTATTAAATAGCACTATAAAAATGTCAATGTCCTGTTTTGTTGTATAATACAGTAAATACGGAACATTGCTGAATATGCGACTGAGCGTTGCGGTCGCTTGCCGCTCGCTTATCGCTCGCGAAAGATGCGGGCTGTTCCTGCACTCCGTTTCGTATTACACTATCGAAAAGGCCGAAACGTGCCTCGGGTGTTCCGAAGCGTTTCCGGTTTCCGTCGAGGCTGCGGGAGGGGTGTTCGTGTCGGGTCGGTTCCGTTTCCTGTTCCGGGTGATCGCAGGCCTTTTTCTCGTCGTCGCATTGTTCCCTTTCGCCGCGGTTCGGGCCGATGCGGAGGCGACGGTCACGTCGACGCGTCCGGGACCGCTTCGCGTCGTCCTCGACGACAACTACCCGCCGTTCATCTTCCGGGACGGGAGCGGAATATTGCGGGGGATCCTCGTCGATCAGTGGCGTCTCTTCGGGGAGCGTGCCGGAATCCGAGTCGAGCTGTTCGGCATGGACTGGAGCGAAGCCCTGTCCCGGATGGCTTCCGGAGATTTCGACGTTATCGATACCGTCTTCCGGAGCGAGGACCGCGAGCGCGTCTTCGACTTCTCGGAGCCCTACGCTCCGATCGACGTCCCGATCTTTTTCAGGTCGGAGCTTTCCGGAATTGCCGACGCATCTTCGCTTCAGGGGTTCCGGGTCGCCGTGAAGAAGGGGGATGCCGCCATCCGGTTTCTTGAAAGTCACGGCGTCAGGGATCTCGTCGAGTATGATAGTTACGAGAAGATCGTCACGGCCGCGCGTTCCCGCGACGTTGCGGTCTTCGTCGTCGACGAACCGCCCGCCCACTATTTCCTCTACCGGTTCGGGCTGCGCGAGGATTTCCGGCAGTCGGAACCTCTTTACGGAGGATTCTTCCACAGGGCCGTCCGCAAGGGAGACGTCGCGACGATGCGACTTCTCGAGACGGGGTTCTCGGCCATCACGGACGCGGAATATCGCGAGATCGACCGGCGGTGGATGGGGGATCCCCTCGGGAACGGAGGAACGATCAGGGCATTTCAGATCGCCTTCGTCGTCGCGGGAATCGTGGCCGTCATCCTGCTCGTCATCGTCGGAACGCTTCGAAAGATGGTCAGGATCAGGACGGAAGCGCTTCAGGAGCAGATGGAGCTCGCGCAGGCGCGGGCCGAGGAACTGAAGGAGAGCGAGGACCGCTACCGCCAGCTCTTCGAGATGGAGTCGGACGCCATCTTCCTGATCGAGGACGACGGCGGACGGATCCTCGAGGTGAACCGCGCGGCGGAACTCCTCTACGGCTATTCGCGCGAGGAACTCCTCGCGTTCAGGAATACGGACGTCTCCGCGGAACCCGACGAGACGACGCGTGCGACGCTCGAGGGCATGACATCGATTCCCACGAGGTGGCACCGGAAGAAGGACGGAACGGTCTTCCCGGTCGAAATCCGCGCGACGCACTTCGACTGGAGGGGGCGGCGGGTCCACATCGCCGCGATCCGCGACATCACGGAACGGGAGGCGACCGAGGAACAGCTCCGTTTCCTGAGCTTCCACGACGCCCTGACGGGGCTGTACAACAGGACCTACTTCGAGGAGGAACTCGACCGGCTCGACCACCGGCGGACCGGAGCCGTCGGACTTCTCGTGGCGGACGTCGACGGCCTCAAGCTCGTGAACGACACGCTCGGGCACGGCCAGGGGGACGCGCTTCTCGTCGACACGGCCCGCGTGCTCGAGAACGTCGTCCGGAAGACGGATATCGTCGCACGGATCGGCGGGGACGAATTCACGATCCTGCTTCCGGGAGCCGACGAGAGCCTGATGGAGCATATCGTCGGCCGGATCGGGGAGGCGCTCCGCGATCGCGGCGCGCGCGCCGGCACGAATTCCCTCGCCGTTCCGCGTCTCTCGCTCGGATGGGCCATGTCGGCCGACCCGGCGACGCCGATGCGCACGGCCTTCCGGGTCGCCGACGACAGGATGTACCGCGACAAGCTCCACCGCAGGAAGACGGGGTGCGGCGCGTTTCTGTCCGCGATCGCGGATCTTCAGGGCTAGATCCCGTCGTTGAGAAGGACGTAGTGGAGGTGGTCCTCCCAGACCCCGTTGATGCGGAGGTACTTCCGGCTCAGGCCTTCGAGCGTGAAGCCGAGTTTCTCGACGACCCTGCGTGAGCGGACGTTCCTCGGAATGATATTCGCCTCGATCCTGTGGAGTCCCATCGATCCGAACGCGATCCGGATAACCTCGCCGAGTGCCTCGGTCGTGTACCCTCTGTTGATCTCCGCGGAATCGAGACGGCAGCCGACGAAGCACGAAAGGAACGCCCCCCGGACGATGTTCGAGAGTCCGATATACCCGATAATCCTGCGTTCGCCCTTCTTCGAGATGTGGAGCTTGAGCGCGCTCTTGCGCCTGTGGTCGGCGTGTTCCGACCGGATGATTTCGGCGACCGACTCCGGTGTGTAGTATGACTCCTCGCGGATCGGTTCCCACCCGGCGAGAAAGTCGCGGTTCCGCGAAAGGTAGTCGAGCAGAAGGGGGGCATCCCTCCTGGAAATGGAACGCAGGACGAGCCGATCGGTTTCGTAGCGCACGCGATTCACCTCGGATCGGGATGATGACACTCTTCGAAGACCCATTATACGATGCGGGAAACGGAACGGAGCCGGGCCGGGGTCATACCGGTCCGGCTCCGTTCCGTGCGCGACCGGGGGCGTTGTCAGGCAGACGCCGGTTCGTCCCGGAGCTTTCCCGAGTATTCGTCGAGCGCGTTCACCGAGATCCGCCCCGGGTCGACGAAACGGTCGATCACCTGGAGCATGGCCTCGACCGTATCGAGCGACGTGATGCAGGGGACGCCGTACTCGATCGCGGTGCGCCGGAGCAGGAAGCCGAATCGGTCCGGGATTCTGCCGCGGGTCGGCGTGTTGATGACGAACGAGATCCGGTTGCCGACGATCTCTCCGATGGCATCGCCGCGCGGGACGAGTCGGACCGGAACGCCCCCGCCCGCGAGCGCCGCGTGCGTGTCCTCCGTCGCGCAGAGGTCGTACCCTCGTTCCGCGAATGCGCGCGCGATCCGGACGCACTCGGGTTTGTCGCGGTCGGCGACCGAGAGAAGCACCCGGCCTGACGGAGGGATCGAGAGCCCCGAAGCGAGGAGCGCCTTGTAGAGCGCCGTCCCGTAATCGGCGTCCACGCCCATGACTTCTCCCGTCGATTTCATTTCGGGGCCGAGGAAGGTGTCCACGTTCGTCATTTTCGAAAACGAGAAGACGGGTGCCTTGACGGCGACGAATCCTGTCTCCGCCGCGAGCCCGGGCGCGTACCCGAGGCTCCGGATCGTCGCGCCGAACATCAGCTTCGTCGCCACGTCCACCATCGGGATTCCCGTGATCTTGCTCATGACGGGAACCGTCCGGCTCGCGCGCGGATTGACCTCGATCACGTGAACGCGTCCGTGCGCGTCGAGAACGAACTGGATGTTGAAGAGCCCCACGATCCGGAGCGCCGCGGCGAGACGTCCGGCGTACGAGACGATCGTGTCGATCGTCTCGGCGTCGAGCGTTCGGGGCGGGTAGACGGCGATGCTGTCGCCGGAGTGGACGCCCGCGCGCTCGAAGTGTTCCATGATCCCAGGGATCAGGATCTCGGAGCCGTCGCAGATTCCGTCCACCTCGACCTCTCTGCCGGGGATGTACCTGTCGATCAGGACAGGGTGTCCCGTCGAGAGATCCACGGCGCGTCCCATATATTCCGCGAGTTCCGAATCTCCGTAGACGATCTCCATCGCGCGTCCTCCGAGGACGTACGACGGCCGCACGAGAACGGGGTATCCGATGCGTCCGGCGATGTCCAGAGCCTCTTCGACCGATGTCGCGCTGCCTCCAGCGGGAAACGGGATCCCGAGGCTCGTGAGGAGTTCGAGGAATCGCTCGCGGTCCTCGGCCATGTCGATGCTCTCGACGGATGTCCCGAGAATCCGGATGCCCTCGGCCTGGAGCTGCGCGGCGAGGTTGATCGCGGTCTGGCCGCCGAACTGGACGATCACGCCTTCGGGGCGTTCTCTGGCGATGACGTCCATGACGCACTCCTTCGTGAGAGGCTCGAAGTACAGTCTGTCGGACGTGTCGAAGTCCGTACTGACGGTTTCCGGATTGTTGTTGACGATGATGGACTCGATCCCGAGTTCCCGCAGGGCTCGGACGGAATGGACGCTGCAGTAGTCGAACTCGATGCCCTGTCCGATCCGGATCGGTCCCGACCCTATGACAAGCGCCTTGCGGCGGTCGGACACGCGGACGTCGTCCGTTTCCTCGTAGGTGGAGTAGAAGTAGGGAGTGACGGCCTCGAACTCCCCGGCGCACGTGTCGACGATCTTGAAGACCGGGTTGACCGGGAATTTCCGGCGGAACCTCATGACGGAATCGAGCGGGACGCCGGCGAGGTTCGCGATGTACGAGTCGCCGAAGCCGATTTTCTTGGCCCTGGAGTACAGATCGTAGTCGAGCCGGAGAAAGCCCGAGTCCCGGATCTCCTCCGCGAGCCGGACGACATTCTCGAGCTTTCGGACGAAGAACTCGTCGATGCGGGTGACGGAAACGATTTCTTTGACGGTGCCGCCCTTCTGGAGCGCCTTGCAGATCGCGAAGACGATCTGGTCGTTGTGTCCCTTCATGAAATCGAGAAGCTGTTCGCGGGAGAACGGCTCGAAGAGGCTCAGTCCGAGCTGGTAGTCGAACTTGACGTCGAGCGAGTCGATGGCTTTGAGCAACGATTCCTCGAACGTCCGCCCGATCGCCATGACCTCTCCGGTCGCCTTCATCTGCGTGCCGAGCGTCCTGTCGGCGCCCGCGAACTTGTCGAACGGCCAGCGCGGGACCTTCGTCACGACATAGTCGAGCGCTGGTTCGAAACACGCAGACGTCGTCCCCGTGACGGGGTTCCTGATCTCGTCGAGGGTGAGCCCCAGTGCGATCTTCGCCGTGACGCGCGCGATCGGATACCCGGTCGCCTTCGACGCGAGCGCGCTCGACCGGCTGACTCGGGGATTGACCTCGATCACGACGTATTCGAAGCTTTCCGGGTTCAGCGCGTACTGGATGTTGCATCCGCCGCAGATCCCGAGAGCCCTGATGATCCGGATCGAAGCGGACCGGAGCATCTGGTATTCGACGTCCGACAGCGTCTGGCTCGGCGCGACGACGATGCTGTC
>CALFXN010000171.1 GCA_937957815.1 uncultured Synergistales bacterium | reverse complement strand
GATGCCGAGGAGGATCGCGACTCCATCGGGATTATTCATCGCGCGCTCCCCCGAGCGAGGAGCGACAGGAGACGGAGCGGTGCCCCGGCGACGTTGCCGCAGCCGAATACGTGTCCCTTCCCCGAAATCGACATCAGGAGGGTCGCGTCGTCTCCTTCCCCGGCGCTTTCGCTGTCGATCCTGACGATTCCCTTCCACCGCCTTTCGGCGAACAGACTCTCGAACGCGGCATCACGTCCGGGCCGGTCGCCGCGTCCGTTATACAGGAGCGTCGTCTCTTCGGGGAGCCAGCGAAGCGACTCGAAAAGCCGCGTCGTCGACTCGACGTCGTTGGCGGAGAAGGCGTATGCGAGCTCCCCGCCCTCGAGCGGGAAGATGCGGAAGTCCGCGATGTCCGGCGGGAGCGACCGCATCGCAGCCTCGACTGCCTCTCCCCGAGCATCCGATGCGCCGCAGGCCGCGAGCGCGAGCGCGATATTCCCCTCGCGGAAGTCCGGATTCTCGGGAACCCGCACGAGACGGCATCCGAGTCTGTCCGCCGCCGCCGAGACGAGCGGGTGCGCAGCTTCTCCGGACGGGATCACGACCGGAACTCGAGGAGCGAGGCCGCGCGTCAGAACACGGGCCGCGTCGTCGGTCCCCACCCCCCAGACCTCCCGGTGATCCTCCCGGACATTCGTGAAAACGACAAGCGTCGGATCGAGCCAACGGACCGCGGCCTCCTGGAAATCCGGCGATACGGCGCTGTTCTCGAGGACGACAGCGTCCGTATCCGCCGGCAGTGAGCGGAGCCACCACCGCATCTCGGAAATGTGCGCACCCGAGGCGCGAAGGATCTGGAACTCTCCTTCCGGGCCGATCTCCCTCGGTACGACCCCCGTGATCCGTCCCCGTGCGCGACGACCGCAGGCCAGAAGTCCGACCGTAACGAGGCGCACGAGGGAACTCTTGCCGCGACACCCCGTGACGAGAATCCGGACTTCCGGCGCCGGACGCCGCTGGAACGAGAAAAACGACACTTTCCGACCCCCTCCTGTCGGTTCTATTCTACCCCGGGCGAGGTGTCTCCGGGAAAAAAAGACCGGAGCGGTTTCCCGCCCCGGTCTTTCCCGTCCGCCGGAAACGAACCGTCGGACCCGATCAGTATCCGACGGGGACTCCGAGACGGCGGCTGTCGGCGCCACCGTCCATCGTTCCGTTCTTCCAGTCGAACATGATTCCCTGCGACGTTCCGAAATAGCCGCCGAAGGGGCGAACCTCGAGATCATGCCCGCGGAGCTTCAGGAGGTCGACGACCTT
>CALFXN010000170.1 GCA_937957815.1 uncultured Synergistales bacterium | reverse complement strand
GCAGTTCAACTTCACGGAAATCGATATCGTGAAGTTCATCCGGTTCATGTCCGAACTCCTGCAGGAAAACATCATCGTCACCCCGTCCGTCAAGGGCAAGGTCTCGGTCATCTCTCCGAAACCGGTTCCGCTCGGGCAGGCACGCCAGGTCATGCTCTCTGTTCTCGAGATGAACGGCCTTTCGATCGAGAACCTCGGGGCCTACAGCAAGGTGTTGCCGGGCAAGGTCGTCAGTACGGAAGATGCCGTCCGACGGGGCAAGATGTCTCCCGCACAGGGGGAACAGACGGTGACGCAGGTCGTCCCGCTCGATTTCGTGACGGCTGATTTCGTCGTGAAGGCGATCCAGATGGCGATAAAGAACGTCGGGATCATCCCTGCCGGAAAGGGCAACGATATCGTTCTTTCGGGAAAGGCGGTCGACGTGAACCGAGCCGTCAACCTGATCCGGAAGATCGACGTCGCCGAGAGCTACAAGATGAGCCGGACCGTCGAGATCAAGTTTTCCTCGCCGTCGCTGGTCGCCGGACGACTGACCGAACTCGCGAAGTCCGGACCGCTCCAGGGGCTGCTTGCGGTTGCGGATGAAGGAAGCAAGAAGATCGTCCTCGTCGGAGAGTCCGACGTCATCAAGGAAGCGCAGCGGATCATCAGGGAACTCGACGTCTATTCGCGCGGAGGCGATTTCCACATCTACAAGCTCGAGCACGCCGATGCGAAAAAGGCCGCGGAGCAGCTCGGGCAGGTTCTCGCCGTCGCGGCGAAGCTCCAGCCGTCAAAGGAAGGCCAGATGCCGACGACCGTCGTGCCCGACCTCTCGACGAACAGCCTGATTTTCGCCGTTCCGCAGTACCAGTACGATTCGCTGCTCGCGATCATCAGACAGATCGATACGCAGCCGAAGCAGGTGATGATCCGCGGCCTCGTCTGCGAGGTCAACCTGACGAAGCTGGACAACGCGGGGATCGACTGGGCGACGTTCGGGGGCGGAATGACGGGGGACGCGGTGCTGGCCGCAGGAGCCTCCCTCGGAGAGACGAGCGTTCCGGATACTGTGACCAACTGGTTTACGGCGTTGACGAAGACCGAGGTGAACATCGGAACGGCTAAAGATCCGATTCTCCAGACGACGACCGACCCGAAGGGGCTCATCTACGCGTCGATCCAGATGCTCAAGAAGTTCGACGCCATCAACGTCCTTTCGATGCCGAGACTCCTGTGTACCGACAACATGACGAGCGAATTCCAGGTGGGACAGGTCATCCCGCAACTCAAGGGACAGACGTCCGACATCACGAACCCGAAAGCGACGCAGAACAGCTACGAGTACAAGGATACGGGACTGATCCTGAGCGTGACGCCGCATATCCGGAGCGGGAACCTCGTCGTCCTCGACATCAACCAGAAGACCGAAGACGTTCTCACCGCGATGACGGCGACGACGCCGGTCACGGCGAAGCGCGAGATCAAGACGTCGGTCATCGTCGGAAACGGGAAGACCGTCATCCTCGGCGGTCTCCTCAAGGAGACGGAAAAGACGCTGAAGAACCGGGTTCCCGGGCTCTCGTACATTCCCTTGCTCGGGAGCCTCTTCACAAAGACGTCGAAGCAGAAGGAAAAGATCGACTTCATGGTCTTTCTGACGCCGTACATCATTAATACGCCTGAAGAGGCGCAGCGCTTTACGGAAGGTGTAGCGGTCTCTCAGGATCACGGACTGTCGCCGGCGGAAATGATCCACCAGCTCAGGATCGAGAAGGAATTCCGGGACTCCGTGAAGAAGATGAGCAAATGACCCGCAGCGACGGAGCCGGTTTTGCGCTGTGATGCCGATTCGGGAACTCCGGGGTTTGTGACGCGTCTCAGGAGCGGGATTTCATGGGCGCGGTCATAGCCCTTACCAATCAGAAGGGCGGCGTCGGGAAGACGACGCTCGCAGTGAATCAGGCGGCCTGCCTGCCGGATTTGAGGAAAAACACCGACAGGCGGGATCTGCTTATCGATACGGATATTCAGGCGAACGCGACGTTTCTTATATCGAAAGAGACGTTCGGATATCGCGACACGATCGGAGCGCTCTTCCAGGAAACGATTCTCGAATCGGGCCGTCATCTCGTCCACGGGACGGAACGCGAGAATTTATTCATTGTTCCGTCATCGCCTCTCATGGCTGCGGAGGAACAGAGGATTCCGTTCCGGGAGCGCCGGGGAGAACGACTCTCGCTTTTTCTGAAAGAGGTCGGTGACGAATTCGACATCGTTCTCATCGACTGCCCGCCGGCACTGAACATCTTTGTCCTGAACTCTTTTTTCGCTGCCGACAGCATTCTCGTACCCATGCCCCCGGAAGAACTGGCCGTTCAGGGGTTCGAACAGCTTATGGGACAGATAGCGGCCGTTCGGGCCGTAAACCCGGATCTTGCGTTCCTGGGGGTCGTGATCAACATGTTTACCGAAAGAATTCTCGTGCAAAGCGAAATCCGTTCGTTTCTCGAAGAGCAGTTCGGCGACCGCGTTCTCGGATTGATTCACCGCTCGATCATCCTCCAGGAGGCGTCTGCCTCGAGAACGACCGTCGCGGATTACGCGCCGAATTCCAGAGCGTACGAAGAATACAGGCGCCTCGCCCAACGGGTTGCCTCGGAATACGGGTTGATGTGACATGACGGATAATACGAAAGACTTCAGCTACAAGGGGAACAGCGCGCTTCGGGACATGGTCCTCGAGACATTCGGCGACGCTGTCCGAAAAAAGTCGGACGACCGACCGGAACGCGCGACGGGTGATGTCGCGGCGGGCTCCGTCCTGACGCTGCCGACTCCCTCTGTGCGCGAAACGTCCGGAGACGCGGATACCGAGGGTGATCTCCTGTGGCGAACGGAAGACGTCTCCGAAGAATCCGCCGCGTCCGCGGAGTGCCCCGAGGCGCTCGCCACGGGGGAGTCGATTTCCGGCGGAGGGGAACTTCCGGGAGATGCACCCGGAGAGACGGAAACGGAAGGTGCGGAGACGGTCGCGATACTTGCGGCCGCTCCCGATGATGCAGGGGGGACGGCTGGCGAGACGACGGATCGTCACCCGCGGTTCCCGAGCGTCTCGGAGGTTGCCCGCATCATTCCGGAGTGCGTGAGTCTCGATTCGCTTCGCCAGGCCGGGATGGTCCCGCTGCGGGCCGAAGACGACCTGCTCGTCGTCGCCGTTTCGACCGTCGAATCGTTCCCCCGGGCGCAGCTCCTCGGCGCGGTCATCGGGAAGCCGGTCGACATAGAGATTTTTGACGAGAAGACGATCGGGGACGCGATCCATTCCCTGTACGATTACCGGAGCGGGGCCGCGGACAAGGCCGCCGAGGCGATGGAGGGAATCGAGGACATCGACGATCTCGCGCGCGAGGACGTCATGAGCGATTCCGTCGATGTCCCCGTGATCCGTCTCGTCAACGGACTGATTCTCGACGCGATCAAGCAGCGCGCGACCGATATCCACGTCGAACCGTACGAGGACAGCGTCCTGATAAGATTCCGGGTCGACGGAGTGCTTCAGGACCGGCTGCGCCTCCCGCGGGGACATCAGGCCCCCCTGACGAGCCGCATCAAGGTCATGGCGAAGATGGACATCGCCGAACACATGGCGCCGCAGGACGGCCGCATCGGCATCACGGTCGGAGGCAAGGCGGTCGACATCCGTGTCGGCAGCGTGCCGGTCCAGTTCGGCGAACGGAT
>CALFXN010000169.1 GCA_937957815.1 uncultured Synergistales bacterium | reverse complement strand
GGCGGCTTTGTTGACGCGATCATCGGTTGACACTAGAATCTGAAATCGTGGGGTCAACGATATACGGTCCAAAGTCCGGAACAAGGAACGACAGAAAGTGCGATCTATCGCCAAAATCCTGGGGAGGGATAGAAAGTGAAGAGATTTCTGCTCGTACTGTTTGTCCTCACTGCGCTGACGTGCACGATGTCCGTTCAGGCGTCGGACGCCGCGCCGAAAAACCCTGTCCTTCGCGTCATCACCTGGTCGGGGTACGCGCCGCAGGAGCTTCTCGACAAGTTCACGAAGGAGACGGGGTACAAGGTCGAGGTGACGCTGAGCAACAACGAAGAGATGATCAGCAAGCTCCGCGCGACCCGCGGCGGCGGATTCGACCTCGCGCAACCCTCGCAGGACCGCATATCCTCGGTCGTGAAACAGTACAAGATCTACCAGCCGGTCGATTACTCGAAAATCGACGAAAAACAGATCGATCCCTCGCTTCTCAAGGCCGTCAAGGCCAATACTCTGGTTGACGGAAAGTCTTACGCGGTTCCCCACGTCTACGGCACCGAGGGACTCGTCGTCAACAGGGCGAAGGCTCCCGACATCAAGGATTTCAAGGACCTCCTCGATCCGAAGTATACGGGCCGCGTTTCCTACAGACTGAAGCGCACCTCGCTCATCGGTATCGGATTCTCGCTCGGACACAACCCCTTCGCGCTCTATGGCGACAAGGTCGGGTACCAGAAGTTCCTCGACGAGATGGAAAAAAAGCTCATCGCCGGCAAACCGATCGTCAAGACCTACTGGGATAACGGCGATCAGCTGCTTCAGCTGCTCCGTTCGGGTGAGGTCTGGGCCGCGTCCGCGTGGGAGCAGGCAGGGTGGAAGCTTCACGCCGAGAACCCCGACATCGATTACATCGCCCCGACGAGCGGCGCTCTCGGGTGGGTCGACACGTTCGCGATTCCGGCGCGTTCCGAGAACCTCGAAGGCGCGTACGCGTACATCAACTTCATGCTGAAGCCCGAGAACGCGGCGTTCTTCACGAACCGCGAGACCTACGGGACGGCGTCGAAGAACGCGGTGAACTTCCTGACCCCGGACATCAAGGCCAACTTCACCCGCGGCCTTCCGTCCGAGGTTCTGGCGAAGATCAACTGGTATCCGACCGTTCCGGACGGCGTCGAGGAGATGGAAGGGAAGACGCTCGACAAGGTCAAGGCAGCCAGATAGCGGAAACAGAACCGTCACAGAGTCGTCACAAACACAACCACCGGCGAATCGTTTCCATGATCGCCGGTGGTTTCGATTGAGGTGACCGGTCAATGCGCATTGCACTCTCCGTACAGAACCTCACGAAGCGATTCGCCGACTTCACGGCGGTTGACAACGTTTCGTTCGACGTGGAGGACGGAAGATTCTTTTCGATCCTGGGTCCATCCGGCTGCGGCAAGACGACCCTGTTGCGGATGATTGCGGGCTTCTACAGGCAGGATCACGGCACGATCCTCTTCAACGGCGAGGATATGGGCGACAGGGCGCCGAACCGGCGTCCCGTGAATCTGGTATTTCAGAATCTCGCGCTCTTCCCGATGATGAATGTCTTCGAAAATGTCGCGTTCGGTCTGCGGAGGCGGGGAGAGAAGGGCGCCGTCGTCGAACGCAAGGTCCGGGATGTTCTGGAACGGGTCGGACTGCCGGACTCCGGTCCCAGGCAGATCGCTCAGCTCTCGGGAGGCCAGAAGCAACGCATCGCGATCGCGCGGTGTCTCGTGCTCGAACCGACGGTTCTCCTGCTCGACGAACCGCTCGGCGCTCTCGACGCGAAGCTGCGGGAACACATGAAGATCGAACTCAAGACGCTTCAGGCCAAGGTCGGGACGACGTTCGTATATATCACGCACGATCAGTCCGAGGCCATGGTGATGAGCGACCGGGTCGCGGTGATGAACAGGGGGACGTTCGAACAGATCGGGACGCCGCAGGAGCTGTATCATCATCCGACGTCATCGTTCGTCGCCCAGTTCATCGGGAGCAACAACAGGCTCGGCGTGACGCTCCGCAGGGATCCGGACGGAACGCCGGTCGCCCGGTACGCCGGGGGATTCGATTTCCGTCTCTCCGGGGACTGCTGTCATGGAGAGGAGGGCGCCGCGTGCGAGATGTTCGTCCGCCCGGAGGCCGTGGTGATCAATCCGGACGAGTCGCAGTCG
>CALFXN010000168.1 GCA_937957815.1 uncultured Synergistales bacterium | reverse complement strand
GATAAGGCCACGTGACTGGAGTTCAGACGTGTGCTCTTCCGATCTAACGATCTTCGTCTTTATCCTGCTCGCGTTCGTTTCGGTCAACACGCCCTCAAGCGCTGCCGGAATGAGGATATCGACGGGCAGTTCGAGGATGTCGTCCGTCGTGACGCGATCGCCCTCCGGATAGTCCGCGACCGTTCCGCTGTTCTTTTTGTGCGCGACGAGGGGCGCGTATTCGAGCCCCTTCGGGTTATAGACGCCTCCCTTGCTGTCAGCGGCTCCGACAATCGTTATCCCGATCTCCCCGAAGAGCTTGTGGGCGTTACCGCCGACATTTCCGAATCCCTGGATTGCCGCCGTGAGGGGTTTCCCCAGAAGTCTCAGCTCTCTGAGCGCCTCGCGGAGTACGTACATCCCGCCTCTCGAGGTCGCGTCGCCGCGCCCGAGCGATCCTCCGAGCGCGATGGGCTTGCCGGTGTAGCAGGAGGGCTCGCTCCTGCCGACGATCTTCTCGTAAGTGTCGATGAACCAGGACATGATCTGCGGATCGGTGTAGACGTCCGGGGCGGGGACGTCGACGTCGGTTCCCGTGAAACGGACGATCGCGAGAGCGTACGCCCGGCTCAGGCGCTCGAGCTCGTTCTTCGTGAGGTCGTGCGGCGAGACGCGCACGCCGCCCTTACCCCCTCCGTAGGGAAGCATCGCCGTGGCGCATTTGATCGACATCCATGCGGAGAGCGCCGTCACCTCCTCGCGCGAAACGTTCGGATGGTACCGGACCCCTCCCTTGTACGGCCCCAGCGCGTTGTTGTGATGCGATCTCCATGCCTTGACCATCTGGATCGTCCCGTCGTCCAGTTTCAGTGGAATGCTGACCTCCAGAACTTCCTTCGGTTCCTTGAGGATATCGATGTACTCCTGTTCCACACTCAGGTACGGAACCGCCTCGTCCACCTGTTTCAGGAACATCTCGAACGGGTTCATCTTCGCCATCTGTCGTCTCTCCTCCCGTTGTTTCCGTCCGGGCGATCGGCCCGGACGGATTCGACTCCGGAGCCTTCAATACTCATTCCGTCATCCTCCGACCGACCGCAGCTTCCTTTTGGATCACCTCTTTTTCCGCCCCCGCCCGAAGGGTCGGTCGCTTCCCCGGCGAAAATCACGACAGGCGCCATGCTCGCACATGAGCAGGCGCCTGTCGTTCGTCGTCCCGAGTGTGAAGTTCAGCGAGGTGCCTGCCCGTCAGGGCAGGTCAGTTCGACTTCTTCTCGTCCTTTTTGGGGTTCTTCTGGAGATCCTTCGGAGCTTCCTTCGCGTTTTCGAGGGCCTTGCGGCGCATCTCGACATCCGTCTTCCACGCCGAGGCCGCTTCCATCCAAGCCTTCTCGACATCTCCTCCGGGGACAACCATGCCGACAATCATCCGGACGGTATCGAGACCGGACGCCTCGAGCCGGAAGGAACGCATTCTCGCGACCGCGTCGCGGATCGTGAAGATTCCCTTCATCACGTCGTCGGTATCCGACCCCATGAACTGCCGCCAGTGTTCGCGATTCTTCACGACGTTGAGAAGCTCTTTGAGGAGCTCCTGGTTGTCGAGGAAGATCCACCCGTAGAGATCGTTCCGGGCGAGAAGCGTCGCGAGTTCCTGCGACGGCTTCGCCGGAGACGCGAGCTGCTTCGCGTCTAGGACGCCGAGAAGCAGCGTCGGGCCTTTGACCGCGAAGGTCAGCGTTCCCATCATGTCGAGTGCGGTCACGGAGTCCCATCCCTCGACTTTCGGCTGTTCCATAGGCGCGCCGAGACCGGAAACCACACCGGACAGGGCGTCGTAGACCTTCTTCGCCGCGTCGCCCTGTCCGTTCAGGACCACGTAGGCTCCGGGGCCGGCCGTTCCGGCGTAGTTCGCCGTGCCGCCGATCACGGCGGTCACGGTTCCCGTCAGCAGATTCCTGAGGTCGTCCTCTTCGAGCCCGAACTGCCTGATGCCTTCGGTGATCTCCTTGTAGGCGTCCGCCCCCTCCTCGCCGCCATACTGGAGCAGCGAGCGGCGGAACTGGTCGAACACGAGCGGAGTGTGCATCACGGAGACGACGCTTCCCCCGCCGATCAGCAACGGCTGGGTCTTTACGGGAGCGAACTTCGCGAGATCCTCGGCGCTGAACATCGCCTTCGCGAGGTTCGTCGATATTCCGGCCGACCAGTCGTCGCCCTTCATGCCGAAGGCCGCCTCGAAATGAACGACGTCCCTCAGAAGCACGGGGACACCGCCGGCGAGGAGCCCCATCTGGAGCAGGCCGTTGTCGTTGAACAGGAAGAAGTTCGGTTCCCTGAAGGCACGCGGCACGTTGATCCGTTTCGCGGGATCCGCAAGCGCGTCCATGCACGCAAGCACTTCGTCGGCCGTGAATCCCATGAGCAGGAGGTTTTCCTTCGCGCCGACATAGAACCCTATGGGACCGAAGGAGAGTCCCTGAACCCGATAGACGGAAACGTTCTCTCTCGGAGAAAACGGCCCTTCGAGCTGGATGCCGAAAGCTCCGAAGGTGCCCTTGTCATCCGACGTAAGGGTTCCCGTCACCATCCTGCCAAGCATGGGCTGGAAGGATTCCTTCACGGTCGCCGCGATGTGGGCATGAAGGACTCCCTTGCCGATGCCTCCGCCGGCCGCCACGGAAACGAAGGGGAGCTGATCGATGATCGCCCTCGCCTCTTCGAGTCCGAGTTCCTCGGACGCGTCACCGGAGAGCGCGCTCCATGAGAGGACCGTTTTCGCCAGTTCCGGGACGTTTTCGACGTGTCCCACGAGATACTGGGACTCCGCCGTCCATGGGAGCAGCGCGTCCGCCGGTTTGAGCGGCGTTCCCGCCGCAAAGGCAGCGGCAGGAAGGATACATAGTGCGAGAAGGACGATCTGGAGACCTCGGATATTCCGCCTCATTCGTACCCACCTCCTTGAGATTGACGGTGCATCACGATCATGTAGAAGTATTGTATCTTTTCGCGCGCGTTACGCAACCGGAAAGTGCGCGCGGGGGTATAATGCGACGTATCGGGGGGGAAACGCATGCGGAAAACGCCACCTACGAGAGGGGCCTTCGTCCGGGCAGGAAGCGCGCTCACCCTCGCGCTTCGCGGCCACGACATCCTCGAACGGAAGCGACAGGTCCTTATGATGGAACTGTCCCGACGTATTCACGAGGCCGGGGAAATCCAGCGGACTACCCGCCGTCTCTTCGAAAAGGCGTACGCGAGCCTCCAGACGGCCGGACTTTCGCTCGGCATCGACACCGTCGAGGACATCGCGCACTCCGTTCCCGAGACATCGGATTTCACGATCCGGCTCCATGCCGTGATGGGAGCCGAGATTCCGGACGTGGACCCCGTTTCCTCCACCCCTTTCCCATGCTACTCCTGGTACGGGACCTCGGCTTCGCTCGATATGGCGTTTTTCAGGGCGAGGGAAGTCTGTTCCCTTATCGCGCGTCTTGCCGAGGTCGAAACGAGCGTCTACCGCCTAGCGGTCCATATCCGCAAGACGTGGCGGCGGGTCAATGCGCTCGAAAAGGTCGTCATACCCGGGCTGAAGGCGGATATGGCCAGGATCGCCGGATCGCTGGAAGAAGCGGAACGAGAGGATTTCGTGCGGATGAAGACTGCGCAGAAACTCCTCCGGCGAAAGGAGGCAAAGAGGAAAAGATGAATCTGCGGGAGGTATTGTCTACGCTGATCGCGACGGAAGATCAGGCGAAATCGATCGTCGAGGAGGCCAAAAGAACCGCAGCCGTGAAACGACAGGAAGCGCGGCAACGTTTCGCCTCGGATCGCGAGGCGCGTATAGCGGAAGCGCGGGAACAGGCACGGACGATCATCGAGAACGCACGGACCGCAGGAGAGGCGGAAGCGACGCAGATCCTGCAGCTTGGCGCGCGGGATCGCTCCCGTGCGGAAGACAGGTTCCGCGAACGTGCGGATTCCGTCGTTTCCGCTCTCGCGCTCGAGATCGCCGTTTCCCTGGTATCGAAGAGCTCGGCGCAATGAGCATTTCAAGCTTCGGGATCCGCGCCGCCATTTCCGTCAAGGCACGAACCCTTTCGGGAACCCTGATGACCAACGAACTCTTTCGGACCCTGCTCGCGTGCGCGACGGTCGGAGAGATCGCCGTCTGTCTGTCCGGCGTCTCCGGATACGGAGACGTCTTCGGGGACGCCCATCCCGAGACGCTTCACAGATCGGATCTTGAGGCGCGCCTCTATCTCGTCCCGTTCGCCAGAATGCTTCCGTTTCTTCACTACGCGGACCCCGTTCGCAGGAGAATCCTCCTGTCGTGGAAGGCCCGTTTCGACGGAGACGTGATCAAGCGCGTCCTCCGCTTCGTCCAGGCGCAGGGAGGAGAACGGGAAATACTCGGCCGCATGGTCGCGAAAGTTCCTCTCACGTCGGTCGACGGAGAACGTCTTCTCTCCGCCGAATCGATCGAAGACGTTCTCGCGGCGCTCTCCGGTTCTCCCTTCCACGAGGTCCTGAAAGAACCCCTCCGGCGGATGCGACGCCAGGGAGAGACGCTCTTTTCCGCAGAAATGGCGATCGACACGTCCGTCATCGACGCTCTCACCGCTTCCTTCGCTCCGCTGGGAGGCGAAGAGAAGCGGCAGCTTCTGCTTCTTCTCGGAACCAGGGCGGACCTCCTGAGCATGTACTGGATTTATCGCGCGAAGCGCTTTTTCGGTCTCTCTCCCGAGGAAATCATCGGACGGCTGCTCCGCCTGAGGTACAGGGCGCCGTTCAGACTCCTTTCGGCGCTCGCCCGGGCGGAATCGCCCGACTCATTCCGTTCGTTGATCGAGTCGTCGCATTACGCGTCCGTTTTTTCCACCATTCCGGCGAAGCGCAACGAGATCGAGGAGATGGCCCTGGAAGCTTCCATGTATCGCCTGATCCGAAACACCGCCTGCAGGGTCCGCGACAGCGGGACCCCAGGCATCCATGTCGTTCTCGCGTGGCTCGTGCTGCTCGAAATCGAAATCCTCGACATCATCACAATTATCGAGGATGTCCGATATCGGCTCGACCGCGCTTCCGCGCGCCGATTCCTGTCGCGCGACATCGAGGCGGAGGTGAATCCCGCATGAGCATCGTGCGAATGTCCGGCGTCACTCTCGTCGGCCCCAGACAATCCGTCGAGAGCGTGGCGCTCCGTCTCCTCGCGACCGGACGATTCCAGCCCGTCCCGCTCGATCTGCTCATGACGGACCGGACGACGCTTTCGCGCGTTCGGCCCGGGCGCGACAACCCGTACGAGGAGATTCTCGGTCAGTTGCGTTCCGTGTGGGACACGGCGGGGGAACCCCTTCCCCAACCCGACTTCGGCAAGGTTACCGGACTCCTTCCGCTCGACGACGCTCGTTCGGGAATCCGAGCGACGGCCGAGCGGCTGACCCTTTGGGAAAAGCGCCGCCAACAGCTCGTCGAAGAGATGGAAGAACTTCAGGCCGCGTCTCTTTTCGTCGAATCCCTGTCGGATACGGGTTCCGTCGTCGGCGGGGCACTTGCCGCAACGACGTTCGACGTCTTCTTCGGCCGCGTCACGGAAGACAACTTCGCCCGACTGAGGGAATCCGCTCCCCTGTTGCCCGTCGTTCTCGTTCCCGTTCTCAGGCGGGAGCGCAGGGCCTGGTTTTTCGTCTTCTCCCCCGCATCAATGCGCGATCAGGTCACCCATATGCTCGATTCGGTCTACATGACGCGGTACGATCTCGCCGACCTTCTCGTTCACACGGAAGAAGGGCGGCTCGAGACGCTCCGGCACCGCATCGAAAACCACAAACGCGCGATCGGGGGACTCACCAGAGCCGCGAAGGAGTTTCTCGGGCGACACAGAAAGGAACTCGACCTGTTCTATAACCGCGTTTACTGTATGCAGCGGGTCTACGAACTCTGCGGACGCCGGGGAGAACTCGGGGACATGTTCGTCGTCTCGGGCTGGCTCCCGGAGGACGCGCTGCCGATGCTCCGCGAATACCTGAAGGAAAAGGCGCCGGACGTCATTCTGCTCAGCGAGGACGGACAGGCGGCGGACCGCTCCGGACGGACGATCCCCACTCTTCTGAGGAATCTGCCGTTCGTCCGGTGGTTTCAGGACATCGTGGCGCTCTACAGCCTTCCTTCGTATCGCGAAACCGATCCGTCGCTGCTCGTTGCGCTGAGTTTCTGTTTTTTCTTCGGATTCATGTTCGGCGACGCTGGACACGGCCCGATGCTCATAGGAGCGGCCGCACTGCTGAAACGGCGGGGAATGATGAAGCCGACGTTCGCGCATATCCTCGCGTTGTCCGGAGTCTCCTCCTTCGTTTTCGGCCTGCTTTACGGCAGCGTCTTCGGATCCGAGAACCTGCTCCGTCCGCTCTGGATCTCTCCCATGAAAGACGCGAACGCGCTCATCGTCGCCGCCATGGCCGTTGGAATCATTTCCCTGAGTGTGGGGATTCTCGTCAATATCCGCATCCGATACAAGCGCCGGGAGTTCGGAGAAATGCTCTTCGACGGACATGGACTCGCCGGACTCCTGCTCTACTGGACCATGGCGCTTCCCGTGTGGGCGATCCTCGCCGGCCACCCCTTCCCCGTTTCCGGAACCGTCGTCGGCGGAGCCATCGCCGCACTCTTTCTCGTCGTTCTCTTCGGCAACGTGCTCTCGGATTTTCTCGTTCGGCGCGAAGCGCGGAAAAAGCATCGGGAAAGCCCGGTCGTCCATACGTTTTCGACGCTGCACCACCTTCTTTCCTTCGTCAGCAACACGGCATCGTTCATGCGTCTCGCCGCCTTCGCCCTGAATCACGCCGGGCTTTCGATGGCGGTTTTCATGCTCGCGGACATGGTCCAGCACCTTCCGGGAGGCATCATCGCCCGCCTCCTCATCCTGATCGCGGGGCACATTCTCATCGTTTCGCTGGAAGGTCTGATCGTCTTCATCCAGACGCTCCGCCTGGAATACTACGAGTTCTTCGGCAAGTTCTTCTCCGGCGGAGGACGTCCGTTTATCCCGGTCACATGGTCGTCCCCGGCTTCAGGAAAGACTGTCGGAACGAAAGGAGTTGGTCGCTCGTGAATGCGCTCTTCGCGCTTCCCTGTGTCTGTATCGCCGTGATTTCCATCGGATTCCGGCTTCGGAGACATGCCGTGAAACGTCCCCACGCGGTTCTCGCGATCGCATCCGCCGTGCTCTTCCTTACGCTTCTGCTCACGGCGTGCGTTCCGTGGTTCGTCTCGTCCGCATCCGCGGCGGGCGAGACCGTCGCCGCGGATGGCTCTTCGGGCATGGGATTCATCGCGGCCGGGATCTCCACCGGCCTCGCCTGCATCGCAGCCGGGATCGCGGTCGGAATGGTCGGCGCAGCCGCCCTCGGTCTCGTGGGCGAGAAACCGGAAATGCTGGGAACGACACTCATCTATCTCGGCCTCGCGGAAGGGATCGCAATCTACGGCATCATCGTCTCCCTGCTCATCCTCGGCAAGGTGTAGGCGATGCGCGCATTCCTGGTCAGCGACAACCACGATACGCTCGTCCTGCTCCGACTGGCAGGCATCACCGGAGTCATCGCACAGGGGATGGACGGTACCCGTTCCGCGGTGCAGCAGGCGCTCTCGATGCGCGACCTCGGAATCCTCGTCATGACGGAAAAAGCCGTTGCGGCCGTGCCCGATCTCGCGAGAGAGCTCAGAGAGAGCGGCAAGCTTCCGCTTCTCGTGGAAATCCCCGACCGGCACGGCAGCGTCCGAGGCAACGACGCGCTGACCCGCTACATTTCGAACGCGATCGGAGTGAAGGTCGGATGACGGAGCAGGAACGCGTCCCGGCACCCGAATTCCAGGACATGTCGGAAGAACGTCTTTCCGCCCTGAAGAACCTCCTTCTCACTCAGGCCGCGGAAGAGCGTAACAGAATCCTGGAAACGGAGACGCGGGAAACCGAAGCATGGCTGCGTGAAGAGGAGTCCCGCCTCGTTTCGATGATCGATTCGATCGCGGACGATGCGAGGAAACGCGCCGCTGAAATCCGTCAGAGGCAGGTCAGTACGGCCGAACGGGAGCGGGAGCACGATATGCTCCGGCTCAGGAACAGGCTTCTGGCTCAGACCCTCGAACAGATGCAGCAGGCGTGTTCCGAGTTCAGAAACAGGCCGGACTATGGGGATATCCTCTTTGGACTCGGGAAGAGTGCGCTCGACAGTCTGCCGGGAAGCGACGCGATCCGGTTGCGTCTGGCCGCGACGGATGCCGCCCTCGGCCCGGAGCTCGCGGCGCGTCTCTCCGATCCCGGGAGGGGCGTGACGATCTCCTTCGATCCGGATCCCGCACCGATCACGGGAGGGCTGTGGCTCGTCGCGGAGAACGGGAAACGCCAGTCCCTCGCCGACTGGAGCGTCGTCGTCCAGGAACACGCGGAACTCGTCGCGAAACGGCTCATGGCCATCCTCTAGCGAGGTCTCCCGATGACGATGCCTGAATGCCGCGTTACCAGCGTCAACGGTCCCGTCGTCAGAATTCTGGGCGCACGGGACAGGGCGATGCGGGAGCTCGTTCGCGTCGGATCGCTCGGCCTGCTCGGCGAAATCGTCCGGCTCGAGGGAGACGAAGCGCTCGTCCAGATGTACGAAGACACCCAGGGGCTCCGAGTGGGGGAATCCGTCGAGGGAACGGGACGTCCGCTTTCCGTGACTCTCGGCCCCGGACTCGTCGGAAGCATTATCGACGGCATAGGCAGACCGCTTTCGGCACTGCTGAAGGAAGAAGGAGACTTCATCTCCCGCGGCGTCTCCGTGCCGCAGCTCGACCTTTCCCGATCGTGGGAGATCCGCTCCGTCGTTTCCGCGGGCGATGTGGTCACGCAGGGGATCGTCCTCGCGACGGTCCGCGAATCCCCGTTGCTCGACCACAGAATCCTCGTCCCGTCCGGCGTGTCCGGCGAGGTCGAATATATCGCCCCGTCCGGCTTCGCGAAGGGATCGGACGTCATCGCGCGAATCAGGGATCCGATGGGAAAGAACCACGAGATCGGCATGGCGGCCCCCTGGCCGGTGCGCACGCCTCGCCCCTACGGCGAACGGCTTCTTCCCGACGAACCCCTCGTCACAGGGCAACGCGTGATCGACGGACTCTTTCCGATCGCGAAGGGAGGGGTCGCGGCGATTCCCGGCGGATTCGGGACCGGGAAGACCGTCACGCAGCATCAGCTCGCGAAATGGAGCGACGCGACTGTCGTCGTCTACATCGGGTGCGGCGAGCGGGGCAACGAAATGACCCAGGTTCTCGAGGAATTCCCCGCGCTCGAGGATCCCCGAACGGGAAGAGCGCTCATGGAGCGAACGATCCTCATAGCGAACACGTCGAACATGCCCGTGGCCGCGAGAGAGGCCTCCATCTATACGGGCATCACGATCGCGGAGTACTATCGCGATATGGGGTACGACGTCGCCCTGATGGCGGATTCGACATCCAGATGGGCCGAGGCGCTCCGGGAGATTTCCGGACGTCTCGAGGAAATTCCGGCGGAGGAGGGGTTCCCCGCATACCTGCCGACGCGTCTCGCCGAGTTCTATGAGCGCGCCGGACATGTCGTGACGCTCGGCGGCGAACGCGGAAGCATATCGATCATCGGCGCCGTATCTCCTCCGGGCGGAGATTTCACCGAACCAGTCACGCGCCACACGAAACGTTTCATCCGGTGCTTCTGGGCGCTCGACAGGTCGCTCGCGAACGCGCGCCACTTCCCGGCCATCAGCTGGACCGATTCGTACAGCGAATACGCCGAAGAGGTCGAACCCTGGTTCGAAGCGCACGTCGACGCCTCGTGGGGAAGTCTCAGGGATGAAGCGCGCAGCATCCTCGCCGAGGACGAGAAGATCCAGCAGATCATCCGGCTGGTCGGAGAAGACGTGCTTCCCAACGATCAGCGTCTCGTCGACCTCACGGCGTCTCTGCTGCGAAACGGATATCTCCAGCAGGGAGCGTTCGGGGCGGATTCCTTCTGCCCGCCCGAAAAGGGATTCGCGATCCTGAATCTGATCCTCCGTTTCCACAGGGCGGCCGAGAAGCTCGTGGCCGCAGGATGTCCTCTGTCGCTGATACGAAACATGGACGAACTCGTGGAACTGATTCACGCGAGAGAGATTCCTCCGGAAGAGACCGAAAGGCTGGAGGATCTGGGGAAACGGATCGACGAATCCCTTTCGCGAATCGGGTCGGAGCGCATGGCGCCGGAAGGGAGGGCGTAAAACCCGTGGCACGCACCGAATACGTGGGAGTCGACGCGATAGACGGACCGTTCCTGATGCTCGGCGGCATTCAGGGTGTGGGATATGACGAGCTCGTGGAGATCGAGGCTCCGGGAGGATCCCGGAGGCAGGGTAAGGTCGTGCTCGTCGGCGAGAATGCGACTCTCGTCCAGGTATTCTCCGGCACGGAAGGGCTCGCGCCTTCGGATACGCGCCTTCGTTTCTCGGGAATACCGCTCGAGATATCGGTCGCTCCGTCGATGATAGGTCGGACGTTCGATGGTCTCGGCCGCCCTCTGGACGGGTGCGGCACCGTTCTCGGAGGGGAACTCAGGAACGTGAACGGAGCTCCCATCAATCCGATGGCGCGCCAGTATCCGAGGGATTTCATTTCGACGGGAATCTCCGTCGTCGACACTCTCATGACGCTCATCCGAGGGCAGAAGCTTCCCATATTTTCCGGCAACGGACTGCCCCACAACCGGCTCGCCGTCCAGATCGCAACGCAGTCGCGCCTTGTCGGAGCCGAAAACTTCGCCGTCGTCTTCGCCGGGATCGGCATCCGGCACGACGACGCGGCGTTCTTCACGACCCGGCTCCAGGAATCGGGGCAGGGAAACAACCTGGTCCTCTTTCTCAACACGGCCGACGACCCCGTCATCGAGCGCATCGCGACGCCGCGACTCGCCCTGACGGCGGCCGAATACCTCGCATTCGACCTCGGGATGCACGTCCTCGTCATCCTGACCGATATGACGAGTTACGCCGAGGCTCTCCGTGAGCTCAGCGTCGCCCGCGGCGAAGTTCCGAGCCGCAAGGGATACCCCGCGTACCTCTACAGCGATCTCGCCTCGATGTACGAACGCGCGGGCGTGATACGGGGACGTGCGGGAAGCGTGACGCAGCTTCCGATCCTGACGATGCCGAACGACGACATCACGCACCCGATCCCGGACCTGACGGGGTTCATCACTGAAGGACAGATCGTACTGTCGCGCGAACTCGACGCTCGCGGCATCTACCCGCCGGTCGATCCCCTCACGAGTCTCTCGCGTCTCATGAAAGACGGGATCGGGAAGGGGTTCACGCGCGACGACCACCCGGGAGTATCGAGCCAGCTCTTTGCGGCATACAGCCGGACGCAGGATGCCAGATCCCTCGCGGGGGTCGTCGGCGAGGATGAAATAGGGGACACGGACAAAAAGTACCTCGAATTCGGGAAGGCCTTCGAAGAGCATTTCATCGCGCAGGGATCGGACGAAAACCGCGAAATCGGGCAGTCGCTCGACATGGGATGGTACCTGATCTCAATGCTTCCTGCGGCCGAGCTGACCAGGGTCACCATGGAGGAGTTGCGCACGCACGTCGGAGGTCCGGAAGGGACGAAATGACCGCAGGGCGGTCAGGCCGCCCTGCTTCCGACGTCCTGTGAAACTGTCATCGTATTCCCTTCCGCGAACGAAATCTCCGCGACGCGGATCCCGAAGCCGCGGGCGAGCGATTCGAGAGTCGCCCGCGCGGACGCGAAAACTTCCGGCTGTATGTCGCGCACGAGCGCCATCGCGCGCGATTCGGCGTGCGAGCGCGCCGCCCTGACGAGGCGGTTCCGGTCGTCCTCCCGAAAGTCGTCCCCGAGAAATCCGTTCACGAGATCCGGCAGAAGCCACGGAAGCAGGCGGGATCTCTGCTCGTCGTAGAACCGGATGTCGCGGATCCGCGTCTCGCAGCGGCAGGGCGGCATTCTTATGTCGACGAGTTCGTCGTCGACGGGCTCGATGGCGAACCCCGGGTCCCGGAGGTCGTACCTGAAATCGATCTCGAATTCGAAAATCATCGCCATCTTGCGGGACGACAGGATCCAGGAGAGATACTTGCGCCCGAAGTCTCCCCACGAGTGATCCGTTTCCGTGACGATTTCGCGCGTGAATGCGCGGTAGACCGACAGATGTCCGATGGAACGGAGCTGTTCGATCCCTCCCTGAACGTCCACACGAGGGCTCCTCCTGCGTGAACGGAACAGGAACAGCGCGGCCGCCGACGTCGCGACGAGGGCCCAGAGCGCCAGAAGCATGTTCGTGAGCGAGGTCATCCCGTTTCACCTCTCGTCGTTCTTTTCCTGATACGCGTATAATCCGTCACCGTGAGCACTCCGTCAAGGGCAGGACTCCTGGGAAGAGGCATCGCGTCTCGCGGAACGAAACGCCGAATCACTCTTCTGGACAAGGTGTGGGACTGCTATAATGGCATACAATTCGCCGCCGGACAGCCCGTCCCGGAACCAGGAGTGATTCCCATGAATGTCCGAAATGCCCGCCCTCCAGTACAGATCGCGCTGCTCAGCCTGCTGCACTTTCTGAACGACGTCAATGTCGCCTTTCTGCCGACGTTCGTGCCAGAAATCGTCAGGAGGCTCGGCCTCTCGCTCGCGCAGGCCGGAGCGCTGAACTCGCTCGCGGGGCTCATCACGATGTTCGGCCAGCCACTTTTCGGCTACTGGTCCGATCGGACCGAACGGCCGTGGTGCATCCTCCTCGGTCCGCTGCTCGCGTGCATCGGCGCGACACTCTTCCCGATCTCGCCGAACTACGCCGCCGCACTGTTTCTCGCGGGTCTCTGGAGCACCGGAAGCGCGATCTTCCATCCGCAGGGGAGCGGCGGCGTGGGACACCTCTGCGGCGGGTGCAACCTCTCGACGTACATCG
>CALFXN010000167.1 GCA_937957815.1 uncultured Synergistales bacterium | reverse complement strand
AGATAAGGCCACGTGACTGGAGTTCAGACGTGTGCTCTTCCGATCTATCACCATGGACGTCGAAAGCCCGGCGATGTTGAACGTCTTGCTCGGGGCGATCGTCGTGAGCGAGATCGACGCGGCCTTCTCCGAGATCGACGCGACCGGTGTGTGCTTCGCCCACGGGAAGACGATGTCGGAATGGATTTCGTCCGCCACGATGAGGACGTTCCGCTCGGCGCAGAGATCCACGATTCGGGTGAGTTCCTCGCGCGTCCAGACGCGGCCGACCGGATTGTGCGGCGAACAGAGGAACATCATCGTCACAGAAGGGTCGAGCTTGCGCTCGAGATCCTCGAAATCGATCTCGAAGCGATCTCCCGTGAACCGGAGCGGATTTTCGACGATCCGCCTCCCTCGTCCGCCGATGACGTCGAAGAAAGGATAGTACACGGGCGGCTGGATGAGAACGCCATCGCCGGGCTGCGTATAGGTCAGGATCGCCATGGAGAGCGCGGGGACGACGCCGGGCGAATGGCAGATCCATTCCGGCTTGATCGTCCATCCGAATCGGCGCGCGACCCACGAGACGATGGCTTCGTAATAGGACGGCATCCGCTTCGTGTAGCCATAGATTCCGTGTTCCACGCGTTTCCGGAGAACGTCGCTCACCTCGGGTGGCGCCTTGAAGTCCATGTCCGCGACCCACATGGGCAGTAGGTTGTTGCGCCCGAAAAGCGGCGTCATAAGATCCCATTTCGAGCTGCACGTATTCGTCCGTTCGATGACGGTGTCGAAATCATATTGTCCCAAAAATCTCTCTCCTCTCTGAGTATCAATCGTATCCATTGTCGGATACAAAACCGGTGTGGATATACTACACCATCGTCCGCGAATCGTCCCGAAGACATTCGCGCGGTCCGGATCACGGAAGACGGGAGACTGATATCCGGCTGAGATTGGGCTTCCCGGCTTGCTCCGGCGTTGCGGGTATGATACAGTGTGTTCCCGTGATCACACAACATATAACGTTTTTACTCGTTATTTTCAATAGAATACGCTATTTATGGAAGGATGGATTCTCCGATGGACTATCGCGACCGATTCGTTCCGTTCTCCGCTTCCGCTGCCGTACAGCCTCCGGATCTCTCGGAGAACGCGGAGTGGCTTCTCGCCCAGCGCTATTTTTCGCTCCGATACGACGATGCGACCGGAGCTGTGAGGCGGGAGGCGAGCTTTCACGAATTCGCGCGCCGCGTTTCGCGGATCGTCGCGTCGGCGGAGTCGCTGTATCTCGATGCGGATGATCCCGCGTCGCTCGAATGGCTCCGGACGCTCGAAGCCAACATGTACGCCGACCTGTGCGCGCGCCGTTTCCTGTTCAACTCGCCGTGCCTCTTCGGCGCTGGGGCGGGGCTGACGATACGGTCGGACATGGCCGCGCGGATCTACGGGGATCCGGAGACGCTGACGTTCGCGGATTACGCGCTGTTGCAGCGGTCGAAGACGAAGAACCAGCAGCTCTTCGCGTGTTTCGTTATCTCGGTAGGGGACAGCATCGAGGGGATCTTCGACTCCGTGAAGGACGCCGCGGTGATCAGCAAGTTCGGCGGCGGCGTCGGCGGAAATTTCGGAAACCTGCGCGAACGGGGGTCGGAAATCAACGGCGGCGTCGGCGGCAAGGCCTCCGGGCCGATATCGTTCATGGAGACGTGGAACACGATGGGGGCGGTCGTCGTCCAGGGCGGTCGCCGCCGCGCGGCTCTCATGGGGATGCTCTACGACGATCACCCCGATATCCTCGACTTCATCCGGAGCAAGGAAGAGGAGGGCAAGTTCCCCTACTTCAACATCTCGGTCTGCCTTTCCGACGCGCTGATCCGCGCGGCCGGGGCCGGAGAGGGATTCGCGCTGCGCTCCCGGAAGGACGGTTCGGTCGTCCGGACGATTCCGGCGGCCGAACTCATGACGGCGATCTGCGAAAGCGCCTGGAAACGCGGCGACCCCGGGGTCTTCTTCATCGACCGGGCGAACGCCGACAACCTTCTCAAAATGGGGCCCGAGTGGCGCATCGAGTCCACGAATCCCTGCGGCGAACAGCCGTTGCCCAATTATACGAGCTGCAACCTCGGTTCGGTCAATGCGGACACCTTCGTCGGTTCGGGATTCGACGCCGCCGCGTTCGAGAACCAGGTCTTCCGCTCCATGTACTATCTGGACCTCGTGATCGACGCGTGTTCCTACCCGCTGCCGCGGATCGAGGACCGCACGAAGCGGATACGTCCCGTCGGTCTCGGAATCATGGGGCTCGCGGATGCGGCGATCCGCCTGCGTCTCCGGTACGGCGCGGATGACTTCCTCGCGTTCTGCGACCGCCTTGCGTCCCTGATGTCTTCGGCCGCGCTTCAGGCGACCGTCGATATGGTCGACGAGATGGGCAAAGCGTCCTTCCCGGAGTCCGGGCTCGTCCGCGAGCTGTTTGGGGCGTGGAGGACCGACGGCGGAACGGGGCGCATTCCCGAAGAGGTCCGCCCGGAGAACCTTGCCGGACTGGTCGAGGCGATGCGCGGCGGGGATCGGATCCCCTACACGCTCGTCAACGCGGTCGAAGCGCTTGCGCGGCGATCTCCCGAAGACGCCGCGCGCGTGGTCCGGGCGCTCTTTGAAGGACGGCTGCGCAACAGCCGCAGGCTTTCGATCGCACCGACCGGGTCCATCTCGATGCTTATCGATGCGAGCCCCGGCGTGGAGCCGAATTTTGCGTGGTCCTGGTCGCGCCGGATCGTCCGGACCGACGCCTCGGGCGCCGAAACGCGGGAGTTCTGGCACCGGCTCCTCTCCCCCGACCAGCGCGAGGAACTCCGGCGTTCGGGACGGATCGCGGACCCCGTCTTCGTCACGGCCTACGACATCGGGACCAAGGAGCACGTCAGCGTCGTCGGACGCTTTGCGGCGCATGTCGACAGCGGCATCAGCAAGACCGTGAATCTCCCGAACGAGGCGACCGTGGAGGACGTTCGCGGCGTCTACGAGATGTGCTATCGCTTCGGCGCGAAGGGAATCACGATCTATCGCGACGGATCGCGCAACGACCAGCCCGTCGACGTGAAGGGCAAACAGGAAGCCGCAGGAGCGAAGCGCGAGCAGCAGGTTCCGCACACCAGCCGCGTGAAGGAGCGCCCCGGAATGATCGTCTTCGGGAAGACGATCAAGGAGCATACGCCGTGGGGGAGCGTCTACGTCACGCTGAATTTCGACGGGGACGAACCGTTTGAAGTGTTCGCGTCGATCGGCAAAAGCGGCTCCGAACTCAAGGCGATGACCGAGGCGCTCTCCCGGGCGATATCGATCGGCCTTCGGAGCGGCGGTAAGCTGGAGGACTTCATCGCGACGCTCAAGGGCCTTTCGGGCAAGGAGGCGTGGCTCTTCGACTCCGACGAGGAGCAGGTGGCGCGTTCCATTCCGGATGCGGTGGCGCTGCTTCTGGAAAAGCTGATCCGGCGCGAGACGCCGCACGGGGGCGACGACCGCGGGAAGAAGTGTCCCGAGTGCGACAGCCCGATGGAGATGGTCTCGGGCTGCGCCTACTGCTTCAGCTGCGGCTATTCGCCGTGCAAATAGCGGACGATTGACAAGCTCTTGCTATCGCGTATAATTCTCTGGCGTTTGTGATTCTTTGACAACTGAAAATCTCTTATCGAGAGCGGCGGAGGGACTGGCCCGATGATGCCCGGCAACCTGTTTTTCCAGACATGGTGCCAAAACCAGCGCCCGTGCGGCGGATGATAAGAGGAAAGCGGCTGTATGCGAATGAAAGGCCCTTCCTCGGGAAGGGCCTTTTTTGTGTCGTATTTGCGGGAAACGTGTTTTCAGATCGAAGAAGGGGGTTACGACATATGGCGGAAAAGTTTCTGTTCACTTCGGAATCAGTGACGGAGGGGCACCCCGACAAGGTGGCCGATCAGATTTCCGACGGCGTCCTCGACGCTATCCTCAAGGACGACCCTAAGGGACGCGTGGCGTGCGAAGTTCTCGTGACGACTGGGCTCGTGCTCGTCGCGGGCGAGATAACCACAAGCACCTACGTGGATATCCCGAAGCTCACCCGGGATATCATCAAGGATATCGGCTACACTCGCGCGAAGTACGGCTTCGACGGCGACACCTGCGCGGTCATTTCGGCGATCGACGAGCAATCCGCGGACATCGCCCAGGGCGTGAACGCGGCGCTGGAAATCCGTAGCCAGGCGGCGCATGAGGAAGAAATCGCGAAGACCGGCGCCGGGGACCAGGGGATGATGGTCGGCTACGCGTGCAACGAGACGCCCGAATTCCTGCCGATGCCCATCGCCCTTGCGCATCGGCTCGCGAGAAGGCTCGCGAAGGTGCGCAAGGAGGGGACCATCCCGTATCTCCGTCCCGACGGAAAGACCCAGGTCACGCTGGAGTATCAGAACGGCGAGGCCGTGCGTGCGGACACGATCATCGTGTCGACGCAGCATCATCCCGGCGCGACGGAGTCCCAGATCCGCGCGGACATCATCGAGCACGTCATCAATCCCGTCATCCCCGACTATCTCATGAAGGAAGACACGCGGATGCTCGTCAATCCGACGGGGCGTTTCGTCAAGGGAGGACCGATGGCGGACACCGGCCTCACGGGACGAAAGATCATCGTGGACACCTACGGCGGGTGGGCGCCCCACGGCGGCGGCGCGTTCTCCGGAAAGGATCCGACGAAAGTGGACCGTTCCGGCGCCTACATGGCCCGGTATGTCGCCAAGAACGTCGTGGCGTCCGGCGTGGCCGACAAGTGCCAGATCCAGGTGGCGTACGCCATCGGCGTGGCGGAGCCGGTTTCGATCATGATCGATACGTTCGGAACGGGGAGCGTATCCGACGAGCGGATCACCGCGATCGTCCGGGAGCTTTTCGACTTCCGCCCCGGCGCGATCATCAGCCGGCTCGACCTGCGGAAGCCGCAGTACCGCCGCGTCGCGGCCTACGGACACATGGGCCGGATCGATCTCGATCCGATGCCTTCATGGGAGCTGACGGACATGGCGGAAGCGATTCGCAGGGCGGCCGAAAAGGCGTAGGCAGGGCGGAACGCGGAGAACGAAGACAGGGAAGGGGGCCGGCCTCTCGCCGGTCCCCTGCCCTGGCTTCGTTTGATGGCGGTTGCGTCGCGGGTCAGCGAAGCGCGTACAGAAAGCCGTCCATACTTCCGCAGAAGAGTGTCCCC
>CALFXN010000166.1 GCA_937957815.1 uncultured Synergistales bacterium | reverse complement strand
AAATCCCTCCTGCTGCCGTAATTGTGCGGCCTTACCGCACGAAGTTCCGCCTCGTCCCAGTTCGGATGCCGCGTGATTGTACCACACCCTCCGTCGGACGCGGCATCCTCATTTCGACGGATTTCCGTCGGGAAAAGAAAAGAAGACGTCCCTATGCCGCAAATCAGCGGAGATTCTCCCGATTTCTCGTTCGTTTTCCTTCTTCCTCCGGTTTGCACGGAATGATGTTCTCAATCGCCCGGCGAGGGCTCTCCGACGAGCGTCAGTCCCGTGATCCGGTCGCTCAGGAGTCCGTCTCTTTCCGGAAGTTCCATTCCGGGTGCGAGCGTCGTGATGACCGATTTCCCTACGATGCGCCGTCCCGAACGCCCATGTTCGATGGTCCGAACTCCCCACATGTTGTGGAGCACCAGAGGGCGTCCGTGCTGTTCCCCGATATACAGCATGATGTGCCCCGGCATCGCGACGAGCGTCCGAAACGGAATGCCCTCTTCCGCAAGCGTCCGTTCCTTTTCCTCGAAGGACTTCCCCGCCAGATCGATCCGACGACCGCTCCCCGCCTGTTCCCGCGAGTTTCGGGGCATCCATATCCCGAACGGAATGAAGAAGTCCATCACGAGGGCGCTGCAATCCCGACGACCGTTCAGACCACCCCATCCGTATGGCTCGGCAAGGAAAGCCGCTGCGACAACGGCTCCGTTCCATTGCGTCAGCGGCAGTGGCGCACACACGGCGTCGGACATCGGTAGCCCGGCGCTCCCGATTCGGAGCGTTCCGTCATGATGACGCAACGGAACCCTGACGCGCAGTCGGCCGCGCAAAAGATCCGTCCCGAGAAGCGGCAGTTGCGTTCCGGTCTTTCCCCGCCCGAGGTACGCGCCATCCTCGCCCGTGAGGGGAAGGCCATCGGTCAGAACGATCGCTCTTCGGGAAACCATGAACATCCCGACGTCGGCCGATGTCATGAGAGCGATCCGGCGGATGTCGATCCAGCCGTACGCATTCGGAGTATCGACGAAGGCCCATGCACCGTCGGACGAACGATGGGAGACGAAAAGCGGTTCCCCAGGTTTGACCGAACTGTTCTGGACATAATCGAAGGGATACCCCTCACCCGGGATGCCGAAATCGTAGAACAAAGGATCCGATGTCGGAAACACTCTCAGGTCCGCTTCGCACACTGCGATCGCGCGGCGATCCTCGGTGCCGAACGACGATTCGTTCGAGTTCCCGCGTTGTTTTTCGAACCATCCGGACGCTCTTGGCCGCCGGTTTTCTCCAAAAATCTTCTTCTTTTCGTACGCCCCGAACCCCCAGAGCACGGATTCAATTCCATGCTTCGGACGCGTTTGTCTCCACGGAGAGAAGTACGCGAGGTCATACCGACGTTGCATGTCGAGCTGGGTATCTTCCGGGATGAGACGCGCATCGACGTCTCCGCGAATACAGAAAAAAGGATCCTGCCGAAAGGTCACAAGGTCCGCGATCGTATCGTCCGGTGCGTCCGTACCTTCGGAACAGACGGAAGTCCCGCACGCGAAAATCACGAGAAGTGCGAATAGCACACGTTTCCTGCCTGAAATCATGAGATACCTCTCCATTCCGCATTGAACGAAGCATTTGAAAATTCCTCGGGGAGGACCGGAGGAACGGTCGATATTTTCCGGCTCCGCGCATCGGGCATAAAAAAGGAGGCCCGATGCCGCCGGCCTCCACGCATTGAGATCGTTCCGAGCGGTCTACTCCGGAGTTTTCATGACCTTTTTCTGCGGTTTGCGGCCGCGCGGCTTCCCCGTATACTCGCGAACCGGAGGAAGATTGTGACGTTCTCTGTACTTTTTGACCGCGAACATCACCTGCATCGGTTTCAGGGGAACGGTCGTCGTCTCCGAAAGCTTCACAGCGATGTTGGAATAACTGACTCCTTCGCGGTTCAGCTTTTCCATGTACTGCAGAATCTCCTCGTCCAGAATCCGAGAAAGCGCACCACGCCCCGTCTTTCCTTCCAAAGATTTGAGAGACTCCATGATTGTCTCCTTTTCCGTCATTGCGAATGACCTCCATCCTCTCCAGATTATCATCTTGAGAAAAACAGATCCGAACACTTATCTCAATAGAGAAACTCTGAAGCAATCCGATACGAATGGACTATATCACAATATTCAACGATGTTCAAGAGATTATTCGGAGCATATTCCTGATAGAAAGTATGGTCTCGAAGAGAACTTTTCATGGACCACATAAACGATATCTTCGCCGGTTCACGTTTCTGAGATCATATTGTTTCGAAGCATGAAACATTGAATTCAATCTGAATTCTCATTTTTTCCTTGTAAGTCCCATGTTCGGATCCGATATCGCTGTGAACGCGTATTCTTTCCGCACGAACAGAAAAAATCGCAACATATCCTATCTTCCGAACTTGAAATACCAGTTAAAGAGAGCAACGAACCCCATTCCCAGAATAAACGTCGCAACGATGATCAAAAGTATCCGTACTCTTTCTATGACTTTTTCGCCACGATTATCCTCCATAAAACCTGTCTTGATGATTTTCTTGAATACGCGGAATCCGAAAACGGCGAGAGCGCTCCATACAACGAGCCCGAGAAGAATATTATCCGCCATCGAAATCGCCTTCCCACTCAATCGATTTTCTGCAGATTCCGCATATTGTACTCTACACGTTCGGATCCGCAACTTTCATTTCGCCCGGGTAACATTTCTTCTGCTCCGTTCACTCGGCACAATACATTTTCGTCTTCCAATGTGCGGTTTTCAGAAGCTCTTTTCTCGTGTAGGATTATCTTTCGAGGATCCTGATCGTATGTTCCATATCGAAACAATACTGGAAAAGAAGCTGAGAAAGTCGATGGAAGACATCATTGAAATCGTCATCTGCCTCGGGAGTTCCTGCTTCGCCAGGGGGAATTCCGGCGTTCTCGTGGAGATCGAACGCTTCGTCGGAGAACACGGATTGCAGGATCGCGTTCTCATTCGCGGAAGCCGTTGCGAGGGGGCGTGCACCGAAGGGCCGAACCTCAGAATCGCTGGCATCCCGTATCGCAACGTCCGAGCAGCAGACATCGTGCCCCTGCTGAGTCGTACGCTTCTCCAGGTCGGACACCCCGATGAATAACGAAAA
>CALFXN010000165.1 GCA_937957815.1 uncultured Synergistales bacterium | reverse complement strand
ACCTGATCGCCCGGATTCTCTCGGAGAGTATCCGGCGTCTGTACAAGATGATGCTCGAACTGAACCAGCAGTTCATCGACCAGACGATGGTGGTCCGTATTTTCAATTCGCCGCTGGAGATCAGCCCGGACGATCTCGCGGGGAATTTCGACGTGACGGTCGATATCGGCGGCGCGACCGGAAAGGAAGAGACGGAGGTCCAGCAGATACTGTCGATCCTCCAGCAAGCCAAGATGCTCATGGCGATCGGCGTGATGCGTCCGGAGAACATCTATTACGCCGTGCAGAAGATCCTCGAGATCTGGGGCTGGAAGGATTGGGGGCAATACCTGTCTGATCCGCAGGAGACGCAGGCGATGAAGGCGATCATGGCGCAGATCGCGCAGATGGGGCAGGCCGTGCAACAGGGCGTCGTCCCGCCGCCTCAAGCCATTGCGCAGCTGTTGCAGCAGATCTATCAGGTGCTCGCTGCGATCGTCGGGGCGAGTGCGGGACAGGAAGGGGCAATGCCGAATGGCGGAAACGAAGAAACGGGACGACGGCGGAGCGGAACACCCGGAGGACCAGCGGTTACAGGATTACTTGACCCGCACGAGAGAGCGCAACGCGGAGCTGGCTCCGTATCTCGCGCGGATCGATTTGGAGGCGCTGTCTAAGGTCGAAGAGGCGTATCAGCGAGAAATGCACGTGCAGATCTACGGGCTTCGGCACGGCGACGGGGACGCGATTATGGACGCGGTGGGACTGATCCGCGGAGCGCAGGCGCTGCTCCTGTGGACGAAGGCGCAGAAGGAGAGGACGGAGCAATGACGGAAGAATTCAACCTTCAGTTTTTCGGAGCGGAAGCGGCGATGGCTCCCGCGGAAGGAACGCAGCAGACTCAGACGGACGCGAAACGCGACCCGGACGAGATACGGAACGAGGAGTTCGACCGGAAGAGCCCGCTGCTCGGCGGCGGATCGTACGACCCGGACGAGGACGACGCGGGCGAGGAAGGCGACGAAGACGATCGGGGAGGTGACGGGAGTACGGCCGGAGGAGAGGAAGCGCCCTCCGGGGAAACGGAACCGGAGAAACAACCGCCGCAGGAGCAGGCTCCGTTCAAGGTGCTGAAGATCGGAGGCAGGGACGTTCCCATCCCGACCGAGTCCGATTACGAGCGCATGGCGGCGGCCGGGCTCCAATCGGAGGTTATGCGCCGCCGGCTGGCGCCGTTCGTTCCGATTATCGGGGCGATGGAGCGCGATCCGGAGCTGGCGCGGAAGGTCGGAGAGATCATTGCGGCGCAGCAGCGGGGCGATGTCCCGACGCAGGAGCCGAAGGCGGAGGAAGAACCTCCGGAGCCGGTGCAGAAGGATGACGAGAGCTTCGACGCCTTCGAGAAGCGCAAGGCGGACTGGCGGGAGGATCGCCAGAGGCGGCTGGTGGATCGCCGCATCCGGGAGACGCTCGAAACGCAGGAGCGCGCGACGCGTCAGGCGCGACTCGTGGAGTTTCAGCAGAACGTCGTCAGCCACGTACAGCAGGATCCGCATAAGGATGAGGTTCTCGAAGTGCTGATGGGACCGATGATTCCGCAGAGCCTGCGGACCGCGATCGATACCGACCCGGCGGCGTTCATGGTCGTATACGACACGGTATCCCGTCTCCAGGGGCGGGAGGGGTATTTCGGGGCCCCGGCCATTGGGGGGGTGAATGTCGCGACGACGCAGCAGGGAAAGACGACCCCGGCGACTTCGGGAAGCGGGCGAACGACGCTGAAGGAAAAGAAGACCGTCCCATTTTCGGAGCGCCCCGGGGCGACAAATGGCGGCGGCGGGAGCGGACTCCCCGATTTCAAGGGGATGTCCGACGTGGAGTTCGACAAGTACGTCGAGCAGCAGAAAAACAAGGGATTCTAGGAGGGGATGCGAATGAGTGAACTCGGTGTTTTCAATCCGCAGTTTTTCGCGCAGAGCGGACAGACGACTGCGAATTTCCCGACCGAGATTCGGGATTTTTACGACCGGACTGCGCTGCGGAAGGCGGTTCCGCTGATCACGTTCCGGAAGTGGGGACAGAAGCGGCCGCTCCCGCGCCAGAAGGGAAAGGTCATCAAATTCAAGCGTTGGGGACGACTCGCGCCGGCCACGACGCCGCTGATCGAAGGCGTCACGCCGATCGGAAGCAAGCTGGACTACACGGAGCTGACCGCGACGGTGTCGCAGTACGGCGACTGGATTCCGGTCACGGATCAGGTTCAGCTCCTGTCGATCGATTCGGTGCTGACGGAGGCGGCCGAACAGCTCGGCGAGCAGGAGGGGGAGACTATCGACCTCCTGATGCGCAACGAGCTGCTCGGGGGATCGAACGTCATGTACGCAGGGTCCGTGAACGGGCGGACCAATGTCGTCGCGAAAGTCGCGACCACGGATCTCGATCTGGCGATCAGGACGCTTCGGCTCGCGAACGCCCGGTGCATCACGAAGATAGTGAACGCGACGTCGAATTAGATCGGAAGAGCG
>CALFXN010000164.1 GCA_937957815.1 uncultured Synergistales bacterium | reverse complement strand
CGAGTTAAGGCCACGTGACTGGAGTTCAGACGTGTGCTCTTCCGATCTGACCACTCGGCCAGCCCTCCGGCGGGAATTCTGTATAATGACCCCGGTCGGAGGGCTGGCCGAGTGGTCTATGGCGGCTGACTTGAAATCAGTTGTGCTTTCAGCACCAGGGGTTCGAATCCTCTGCCCTCCGCCACTTCCCATCATCGCCGGCAATCTCTGCCAGCCGCTATTTCCCCATTCGGGAACATTATCCTCGACCGCCTCTCGTTCAACAGCGATGAACCGAAATGGTCGTTTCGCCCTCGAGTTCATTGTCTCTTCGGAAGAAAACCGCCTCCCCAGAAACGGGCTGGAAGCCTCGTGTTCCCGCATTCGATGCGTTTCAGGAACGCATGAGGTGGTGTTCGTATTATACCCGCTGCAACGCTTGATTCCCCGCGAAAACACGCATAAAGATAACAGGAGTGCGTTTTTCGGACATGTCCGGAGATTTCGGGTTAGCGGTATGCCCAATCAGCCCTACCCTCCCAGTCTCCTCACTTCAAATCTCTCCTGATCATTTTAATCAAAACAATAATTTTTTAGCATTTCACGGAATATGATAATTTTTTTGTATAAAAATAAAACAAAATATACATACGTAGTATTCTGTTGACGCCGAGGAGGATTTGAGGCATAATCCATGCCTCAAAAGAGTCTTGAGACTCGATTATTTATTCTGAATATGCTACCGTATCTCCGTGAACCGCAAGTCCGATAAAATGACCGTCCGGCAGACTGGGAGGAATACGAGATATGACAACACTGGTTCCAGGCGCTCTCGTTGATAGGGCGAAACCTTTCGTGCGTTTTCTGTATTTCGGCGACTACAGCTCGATCACCTTTCTCGGAGATACGATCATCGCGATCAACAGAAAGGTGCGCATTTCGACCGACGAATTGACCGATGCGGAACGATGGTGCGAGGATCATGGCGATTTCAAGCTCTTCCATGGGACACCGTCGCAGATGGAACCCCTCCTGAAGCGTCTCGAAACGGGGAAATGGAAGGAGCCGCCAGAGGCCGTCCGGGATCCGGAGGTCGCTGTGCTTCCTGCGTGCAGGATCGAAGAAGGTGAACTTGAACCCTCGGATCTGTACCTCTTTTCCTCTCCAAAACAAATGTAATTTTCGTCCCCTTTTCCGGCGCAACGTATCCGGCGCGTCTGCCGCTTCGAAAGAATCGGGAGTCCCGCGCCGTTTTTTTGCGTCGCGGAGAGTCCTGTTCAAATCGATACAACGTGCAGGGAGTGATTATCGAATGAGACGGAATTTCGCAGGTTTGTGGCTCTTCGCTTTGCTTCTTCTGATGTCTTCGGCATCCGCATCCCTCGCGTCGGACAGATGCGTAC
>CALFXN010000163.1 GCA_937957815.1 uncultured Synergistales bacterium | reverse complement strand
GATAAGGCCACGTGACTGGAGTTCAGACGTGTGCTCTTCCGATCTTGACCGTGACGGAATTCCTCAAACGCTATTTCGGCGGGGGGAGCACCTCTCCGATCGTCGATACGGGCTTTACCGCCAGCATGGAAGAAAGCCTGGACGAGGTCGAAGGCGCCCGCAGACGGTGGCTCGATGTCGTTCGGTCGTTCTGGGATCCGTTCCTGAAGACCGTAGAAAGCGCGAAGGCGGCGCCCAGGGTGCCGCTTCCGGAACCGGAGCCCGTCGGCAGGGACTGCCCTGAATGCGGGAAACCGCTCATCAGGAAGAGAGGCCGTTTCGGGGAGTTCATCGCGTGCACAGGGTATCCGGAATGCCGCCATACGGAGCCGATCAGGCAGACGACCGGCGTCGCGTGTCCCAAATGCGGCGCGACCGAAGGCGGAGAGATCGTCCGGCGAAAGAGCCGGAAGGGAAGGACATTCTACGGGTGTTCCCGCTATCCGGACTGCGACTACGTCTCCTGGAAGGCCCCCGAGAAGCCGAAATGTCCGAAATGCGGCGGCGCGACGGACGGAACGACGTGTGCGGATTGCGGGCACATTCTGGGGACTGGGAACGATGCCTAGGGTCACCGTCGTCGGCGGCGGCCTCGCCGGATGCGAAGCCGCGTGGAGGCTCGCGAAGGATGGGTGGAGCGTCGATCTCCACGAGATGCGTCCGGTCAGGACGAGCCCGGCGCACCGTACCGCCCTGCTTGCGGAGCTCGTGTGCAGCAATTCGCTCGGCGCGCTCGAACCGACAAGTCCGGCAGGCATTCTGAAGGAGGAGCTTCGCCTTCTCGGCAGTCTTCTTCTCGGGTGCGCGGAAAAGGCTGCGGTTCCGGCCGGAAAAGCGCTGGCCGTCGACCGTGAGTCCTTCGCGTCGCTCGTCACGGAGGCGATCGAATCGTGTCCGTCGATCACGATCCATCGCGAAGAGGTTTGCGAAATTCCGGAAGAACCGTGCATCGTCGCGACGGGCCCCCTGACGTCGCCGTCCATGGCTTCTGCTCTCGCGCGCGTGACGGGCGAAGAGTATCTCTACTTCTTCGACGCCGTGGCTCCTGTCGTCGTTCTCGACAGCGTCGACGAGGATGTCGTCTATCGCGCGGGGCGCTACGGACAACGAGGGGACTATCTGAACTGCCCGATGACGGAAGAACAATACCGAGCGTTCCACTCCGCCCTGATATCCGCCGAACGTGCTGTTCCGCACTCCTTCGAGGACCCGAAATACTTCGAAGGGTGCCTTCCCGTCGAAGTGATCGCCGCGAGAGGTCCCGAAACGCTCCGGTTCGGACCGCTCCGGCCCGTCGGACTTCCCGACCCCCGGACGGGACGGGAACCTTTCGCTGTCGTTCAGCTCAGGCAGGATAACAGGGATGGGACGCTCTACAACCTCGTCGGTTTCCAGACTAGCCTCAGGTGGGGCGAACAGGATCGCGTTTTCCGGCTCATCCCGGGGCTCGAGCGAGCCGAATTCGCGAGATACGGAGTCATGCACCGGAACGTCTACGTGAACGCTCCGAAGGTGCTCGATCCGTGGCTGCGCGTGCGCGGCCGGGAGGCGCTTTTTCTGGCCGGACAGATCACGGGGGTCGAGGGCTATCTCGAAAGCGCCGCTATGGGAATCGCGACCGCGGTGAATTGCGCCGCACTCGGACGGAATCCGGAACGGCCGCCCGTGTGGCCGCGCGAGAGCGTGACAGGATCTCTGCTGCACTATCTGATGAACGCCGAACCGGCACGCTTTCAGCCGATGAACGTGAACCTGGGAATCCTCCCGCCCGTCGCGGGGAAACGGATCTCCAGGCCGGATAAGTGCCGGATCGCCTCGGAACGGGCGCTTGCCTCACTGAGGCGTTTTCTCGAAGATCTTCGCATAGGCTGAACATACGCGCCTCCCGCAGCGAAGCGCATCTCTCCCTCAGAGGCACGCTTCCTTTTCTTCGGGAGCGCTCGGACAGGAATTTCCCGGGAAAAAGGATATCGACAACGGTTTTCCACGGACGAAGCGCGGATATGCACGTATTCCGCGATCGCGATAAATTCCATTCTTTTGAAAAGTTGCTAGAGTCTAGAAAAAGGTGCTAAAATATTGTCATGCCAGAACAGTTATCAGCTTCGGTGGATTGCTTTCTTGATACGTTGCGCTTCGCACGGAACGCTTCCGGGCATACGGTCGCGAATTACTCGATCGATCTCTCGCAATTCGTCGAGTATGCGGTCGCAAGAGGCGTTTCGTCGATGCGGGACGTGGACTCGCGGATCATACGGAGTTTCCTCCGCGATCTCGTCGGGTACGGGTATGCGAAGACATCGGCGGCGCGGAAACTTTCGACCATACGGAGCCTGTGCTCCTTTCTCGTCGAGCGACAGGAACTCAAGGTCGATCCGAGCGCGAGCGTCCGGGGGCCAAGGCTCCCCGGACGATTGCCGAGGGCTCTTTCGCGCGGGGACGCGAAGCGTCTTGTCGAGGCCGTTCCGGAGGACGATCATGCGGCGAGGGACTCCGCCGTTCTTGAGTTGTTGTACGGATGCGGGTTGCGTATCGCTGAAGTCGTCGGGCTCACATGGGATGCGGTCGATCTCGGGGAGCGATGGTTGCGTATTCTCGGCAAGGGAGACAAGGAGCGGATGGTTCCGATGGGACGGTACGCCGTTTGTTCTCTGGAACTGTGGAAGCGGGAATGCTCATGCCTGTCGCAGGGAAGGGATCTTCCCGACATTCCGGGGGCGACTTTCGTCTTTCCCGGCAAAGGGGATTCTCCGATGACCGTCAGGACGGTCGCCCGGATCGTCGATCGCGCCGCCCTGAAGGCCGGCATCCCCGGGGTGACGCCGCACGTCCTGCGACACAGCTACGCGACGCACATGCTCGAAGGAGGCGCTTCGATCCGGGTGCTTCAGGAGCTTCTGGGACATGAATCGATCGTCACGACGCAACGGTATGTGACGGTGACCGCCGATCGCCTGAGGGAAAGCTACATCAGAGCTCATCCTCGTGCGAAGGAAGGGGATTAGGGAATGTTCGAGGGAACGACGATCGTCTGCGTCCGGCGCGGAAACGCGGTGGCCATGGCCGGAGACGGCCAGGTCACGTTCGGGACGCAGATCATCAAGGCCGGCGCCAAAAAGGTGCGCCGGTTGTACAAAGGGTCGGTGCTCGCGGGGTTTGCGGGAAGCACTGCGGATGCGATGACGCTGCTCGAGCGGTTCGAAAACCGGCTCGAAGAGAACAGCGGCGATCTGACGCGATCCGCCGTGGCCATGGTCAAGGAGTGGCGGACGGATCGTACGCTCAGACGTCTCGAGGCGATGCTTCTCGTCGCCGACGCGCGGAGCACGTTGTTGCTTTACGGCGCGGGGGACGTTCTCGAACCGGAAAACGACACGGCTTCGATCGGATCAGGATCCGGTTTCGCTCTCGCCGCGGCGCGCGCGCTTCTCGAAGCCTCGGAATGGGTTCCGTCGAGGATCGCCCGGAGGGCCATCGAGATAGCCTCGGAGATCTGTATCTACACCGACAATGTCATTTCGGTGGAGGCGATCGGCGAATGACGCAGCTCGAACAGGGAGCGTACGGGCTCACCCCGCGTGAGATCATGGCTTACCTCGACCGCTATGTCGTCGGGCAGGGCGGCGCGAAGCGAGCCGTCGCGATCGCGCTCAGGAACAGAATGCGTCGCAGGGCGCTCTCCGACGAGATCGCCAGGGAGATCATGCCGAAGAATATCCTGATGGTCGGTCCGACGGGAGTCGGAAAGACCGAGATCGCGCGACGGCTTGCGGATCTCGTGAACGCTCCGTTCGTAAAGGTCGAGGCCACGAAATTCACCGAAGTCGGGTATGTCGGACGCGACGTCGAATCCATCGTCCGGGAATTGACGGACGCGGCTGTCGCGATGGTCAAGAAACGAAGGATCGAGGAGGTCCAGATTCCGGCATCGGAACGCGCGGAACAGCGGATCGGCGATATCCTCCTTCCGCGCCCGGAAAAAAAAGCCCGCGTTCCGGAATTCCTGCGCGCGTTCACCGGCGGCGGACAGGAACCCGAGGAACCGGAGACGACCGAAGAGGACGAACGTCTCCGCGAGGGAACCCGGCAGAAGCTTCTCTCGTTGCTTCGTGCGGGAAAGCTGGACGACCGCGAGGTCGAAGTGGAGGTCTCCGAGTCCTCTGGTATGGCGATCCCTCTTCTTGGAGGCGCCGGAATGGACTCCATGGGAATCAACATCGGCGAGATGCTCGGAAATCTGCTCCCGAAAAAGACGAAGAAGCGACGCGTGAGCGTCTCGGACGCGAAGCGGATGCTCCAGGCCGAAGAGGCTGAAAAGCTTATCGATATGGATTCCGTAACGCGCGAGGCTCTCGAAACGGCGCAGGAGGAGGGGATCGTGTTTCTCGACGAGATCGACAAGATCGTCGCGCGGGGTGGCGGCGGATCCGGCCCCGATGTGAGCAGGGAAGGCGTCCAGAGAGATCTCCTGCCGATCGTCGAGGGAACGGCCGTACAGACGAAATATGGCCCCGTGACAACGGATCACATGCTTTTCATCGCCGCTGGGGCGTTCTCTTCGGTGAAGCCTTCGGATCTCGTGCCGGAACTTCAGGGGCGTTTTCCGATTCGCGTGGAGCTTCAACCCCTGAGCTGCGACGACCTGGCGAAGATTCTCGTCGAGCCCGAAAACAGTCTGATCCGGCAGTATCAGGCGCTCCTCGGCGTCGAAGACGTGACTCTCGAATTCGACGGGGAAGCCATCCGCGAGATCGCGACCCTTGCCGAGCGGATGAACGCGGAGATGGAAAACATCGGCGCACGGAGGCTTCACACGATGATCGAGTATCTTCTCGATGAAATCAGCTTCACGGCGCCCGAGCGGAAGGGGGAGCGGATCGTGATCGGCGAAGCCGAGGTCCGCAGCCGCCTGACTCCGCTCATCAGCGACAGCGATGTCCGACGGTACCTCCTGTAGGTTCCGTCGTTATCCATAACGTACAAATACCGTGCGCCATGCGCATGAGGAGGGAACGTAGCATGAAAAAGGGAAACGATTCGATCGATATACCGTCAGTCATCGTCGAAGACCCGTCGATGAAAGACCTTCTTGACAAGACAAGACAGGTCGGAAGGGCACTCCAGAGTCGACGGGAGGGAACGAAGCCGGATTACGCGAAGCTCGCGAAGCTTCTGTGCGATTTCTCCACGGCAAACGTGTACATCATCAACAGGGAAGGCAAGATACTGGGGTATTCCTGGGTGAGCGAATATCATTCCGAACAGCTCGCGCAATTTCTCGACAAGGGGTATATGCCGGAATCGTTCGTCGAGAAGGCGAACCAGCACAGGGAATCCATCCTGAGCGACAGCGACGCGTATCTGTTCGACGACCAGAGCGACGAAACCGGGCCGGAAAAACATCTTCTCTACGTTCCGATCTACGGATCGGCGGAACGTCTCGGGACGCTCTTCCTCGCCCGGTTCTTCAAACCGTTCTACGTCAAGGATCTCGTGCTTGCCGAGTATCTCGCAACCCTCGTCGGCATCGAAATCCTCCACGACAGGACGCGGACCATCGAAGAACGCGCGAGAGAGCGGCTCGTCGTCCAGATGGCCATGAGGGCGCTGTCGTATTCGGAGGTCGAATCGGTGAAACACATCATCACCGAACTGAACGGCAGCGAGGGGGTCGTCATCGCGAGCAAGGTCGCCGACCGGGTGGGCGTCACGCGGAGCGTCATCGTCAACGCTCTCAGAAAACTGGAAAGCGCCGGGATCATCGAGAGCCGCAGCCTCGGAATGAAGGGGACATTCATCAAGATTCTGAGTCCGCTCTTTGTCGAGGAACTCGGGATCGGTGCGCGGGACTGAAATTTCCTCAAGCTGCGGGCGATGTCTGCCGAAAAAGGAAACGAGGCGTCGAAGGGAGGGTGCGTAGATGTATGGAGATATGACAATGTCGGTTCTCGGGAAGGGAATGCAGGGACTCTCCCGAATACTTGAGTCCACGTCGAAGAATATCGCGAATGCGAATACGCCCGCCTACGCACGCCGGAAGGTGTCGTTCGAGGAGGAACTGCGGGAAGTGATCAACGGCCCGTCGAAATTACCGATGATTGTCACCGACCGCTCCCACATCCCCTCAGGGCCGCTTGCGGTCGACGATGTCGTTCCGACGGAGACGCGCGTTTCCGATGAACCGTACCGTCTCGACGGAAACGCTGTCGACCCCGAGCGGGAGATGGCTGTTCTGACCGAAACGAGAATGTCGTACACGGCGCTGAGCCGCTTTCTCGCCCGAAAGGGCGCGATGTTGCGTTCCGTGATGGGCGGGCAGTAGGGATGAGAGTCTTCCGGAGCATCGATGTCGCGGGAAGTGCGTTGACGGCTCATCGCCTGTGGATGGATACGATTTCCGCGAATCTCGCGAACGTAAATACGACTCGGACGCCCGAAGGGGGCCCGTATACGCGAAAGGTCCCGATTTTTGCGGAGATGCTCGACCGCGAACTGGACGGCCCGATGGGCGGAGTGCGTGTGACGGCGATCGCCAGAGATCCGCAGGCTCCGAGACTCGCCTACCAGCCCGACCACCCCGACGCGCGGGAAGATGGGTATGTGGCCTTTCCGAACGTCTCCGTCGTGCGCGAGATGACCGATATGATGGTCGCGAGTCGCGCGTATGAGGCGAATCTCGCCGTCACGGAAACCGCGAAGACGATGTGGAACGGTGCGCTCGATATCCTTCGGGGGTAACGTCCCGGAGCGGGAAACGCTAAAAAGTAGGCCAAAAGAACTACAGGAGGTCCGTCACGAGGCTCGAAATGCCGCAGTGGCGGGCCTCTTTGTATTTCACGACGTGGTGTTGTGGTAATATTTTCTGGATACGCGAACATTCTTTGGCAAGGGGGCGCATGTGTTGTCGAGAATCGATCTGGATCT